>CAVJRU010000003.1:74288-82920 GCA_963652025.1 bacterium | reverse complement strand
TCTTCCCTGTCCGCGCCAACCTGAATTACGAGCTGATAAAGCCGTCCAAGATTGAGTCTATGATAGAGTCAGGACGCGGCACCCGTTTTCTGCGCTCCATTCGCCGCAGATACTTCAAGGACGAGCATGTCCTCCTCTGGAAACTCCTCTACACGTTTTTTGAAAAATCCGAGACTGTCCGTTCAGGCAAGAGCCGCGAGGAAGCCCTTCTCGCGAGCAAGTTTGATAGGGTTTTCGAAGATATGGTTGATGGCCTCATCGGAGACGACATCTTTACCGACCTCAAGGAGAATGAGGACGGCAAGGAGATTGACCATATCTACAAAGACAAATCCCTTGTTGACGACAGCCATATCTACTACATCGGAGACAGCAAGTACTACTTCTACGGCTCAGACCTTGATGAGAAGTCCATCTACAAGCAGTTTACCTATGCCAAGAATATCATACAGCTCAACATCAATATCTTCAACACACCAGAGAGTAAACGAGGGAAGAAGGAAAAGGAGATAATTAGCAATGTCTGCTACAGGGATTCTCTAACGGAAGGTTACAATCTCACCCCTAATTTTTTCGTCCGAGGTTATGTTACTGCAGAAGACCTCACGGACGGACACGCCTGCTACTCGGAAGACCGCCTAGCCAAGAACACTCAAATACTTCCTGCAAACGCGCATTTCGAGAATCGCCCGTTTGACCGCGACACACTTGTTCTTCAGGCATACAACATCAACTTCCTCTTCGTACTCGCCTCCTACGTCACCAACTCAAAAAACGAGAGTGTCAAGCAACGCATCCACGAAAAGTTCCGCAAGGACCTCATCAACGTATATAATAGCAAGTACGATTTTTTTCAGGTCACCCCGCTGGTTGATATGAAAGACTTCGTGAACACCCATTTTGAGGAATACATAGGCAAGATGTACCACTCTGTTAACGCTCCTTACATTTGGTTCGCCTTTGACAAGGACAGGACTTCTTTGGAAGAACTTCAGAAAGCATTTAACGGTGAGGCGACAGTCACACAAAAATCACTTTAACAATATGACCATCAACCAGGAAATAGAAAAGTGGATTGGGGAGGCGGTGTTGCCGCTTTATGATTCGTTTGACCGGGGGCATCGGCGGGACCATGCGGAGAGTGTGATTGGGGCGGCGCTGGAGCTCTCGCAGTACTACGAGGAGGTGGACCGGGATATGGTCGCTGTGGCGGCGGCTTGTCACGACATCGGACTTGGCGTGGGACGGGAGACGCATCATCTTGAGTCCGGGCGGCTGATTCGGCAGATGGACGTGCTCGGAAAGTGGTTTTCGCCGGAGCAGATTGAGACCATCGCCCAGGCTGCCGAGGACCACCGAGCTTCCTCGAAATGTGCCCCGCGGAGCATCTACGGGCGCATTGTTGCAGAGGCGGACAGGCAGATTATTCCTGAAGTCGTGGTTCGAAGGGCCGTTCAGTACGGGCTCAGGAACTTCCCCGAGATGGGGCGGGAGGAGCAGATGCAGAGGACCCTGGACCACCTGAACGAGAAATACGCCGAGGGGGGCTACCTCCATCTCTGGATTCCCGAGTCCCCGAATGCGGCGAGACTCAATGAGCTTCGCGCAATCCTCAAGGACGCGGAAAGCTACAGGGCTCTCTTCGAGAGAATCTACGACGAGGAAATGGGACGGTAACTTGTGCGATGTTTGAAAACAGCTATGCACGGCTCAAAAAATAAAGAAGAACTGATTATGAAAAGAAAAATCAATATTGCTGCGGCGGCGCTCCTTGTGACTTTGGGAGCGGCTTCTTGCCAGAGGGCCGGATGGTCCGAGGCGGAGATGGGGCTTATTCACGGTGAGGGGACGACAATGCGCGTTCTCACGATTGGCGACAAGGCCGACTCGCTCGTGCTAAGGACACGATGCGGTGAGTTGGGCTTAAATGAGCTCAGGAGCGAGGAGTATGAGCTTCTTGCAGAGAAGATGGTTGCGACCGTGACTTCCCCGGAGCAGGACGGAGTCGGGATTGCGGGGCCTCAGGTGGGAGTGCTTCGCAGAGTCGTTGCCGTGATGCGTTACGACAAGGACGGGAAACCGTTCGAGGTCTATCCGAACATCAGGATTACGGCTCTTCGCGGCGAGAAAGTGAGCGGCCCGGAGGGGTGTCTGAGCATCCCGGGAAGGCGCGGAGATGTCCCGCGCTACCGTGACATAGACGTCACCTACACCTCCCCCGCGACGCTCCGCGACACCACGGAGTCCGTCCAGGGCTACTCCGCAGTCATCTTCCAGCACGAGTGCGACCACCTCGACGGAGTCCTCTACACGGATTACCTGCAGTAGCCGCACTACTTTTTTTTCAATGTGTGCTAATCTGCATCCGGTGCCCATCCACATAATCTCTTCGCCGAAACAGGACAAGTTCAGGACAAGTCTATCACAGAGACAGGACAAGTTCCACACAAAATATGCAGGCTGTTACAGCTGGGAGATGATCTTCTTGTACTCTACCGGAGTCACTTTCAGGAACTCCCGGGCGTAGAGGTCCCAGTCCTCAAGCATCATCGCCGCCAGGGTGCTTCCCGTGTATTTACGGTGGGCGGCAATCAGCGAGCGGAGTTCTTCGCGGTCGGTGTCGGTTTCCAGAAGGCTGAGCTCAATCATATCCATATTGCAGTAAAAGTCGAAGTCCCCTTCCGGATTCCAGACGTAGGCGATTCCCCCGCTCATTCCGGCAGCGAAATTGCGCCCTGTTTTGCCCAGGACTACCACCCTGCCGCCTGTCATATACTCGCAGCCGTGGTCTCCCACGCCCTCCACAACGGCAACCGCGCCGCTGTTTCTCACGCAGAACCTCTCCCCCACTACGCCGTTTATGTACATCTCGCCCGCTGTGGCGCCGTAGCCCACGGTGTTGCCGGCGATTATGTTCTCCTCGGCCTTGAAATCGGATTCGGGCGACGGGGTCACGATTATGCGGCCGCCGGAAAGGCCTTTGCCCATATAGTCGTTCGCGTCGCCGAGAAGCTTGAAGGTGAGACCCTTGCAGAGGAACGCGCCGAAGCTCTGGCCGGCGGAGCCCGTGAAATCCACAGAGATGGTCCCGTCAGGAAGAGCCTTCTGGCCGTAGAGGGCGGTTATTTCGCCGCTCAGCATCGCTCCCACGCTGCGGTCGGTGTTCTTTACCGGAACGCTGATGCTCAGCCTGTGGGCGGACTGGATGGCAGGGCGGAGAACTTCCATCAGCTCCCTGTCCTTGACCCCATCGAGATGGTGGTCCTGCTCAGAGGTCTGCACTCTGGCGTTGTTGCGGCAGCTTTCAGGGATGAAAAGCACCCTGTCAAGCGAAATTCCGTTCGCCTTCGCGCCCTCAGGGTAGGTTCTCTTGCGAAGAAGATCCGCCCTTCCGACAATTTCCTGGATGGATGAGTAGCCCATCTCGGCAAGGCGTGCACGGATGCTGCGGGCGAGGAAACGGAAATATGTGACGATGTCTTCGCTCTTGCCCTTGAAGCGTTTGCGAAGCTCAGGATTCTGTGTGGCGATGCCCACCGGGCAGGTGTTTTTGTTGCAGCAGCGGCAGACCATACAGCCTTCGGAGACCATAACCGCCGTTCCGAAGCCGAACTCCTCCGCGCCGAGCAGCGCCATAAACACCACGTCCCTTGTGCAGCGGAGTCCGCCGTCCACCTGAAGACGCACCTTGCCGCGGAGATTGTTCATAACGAGAGTCTGCTGAATCTGCGCCAGACCGGTCTCGGCAGGGCCTCCGGCGTGCTTTACGCTGCTCGCCGGGCTTGCACCCGTTCCGCCGTCCGCACCGCTGAGGAGAATCACGTCGGCCTTCGCCTTGGCAACTCCCGCCGCGATGGTCCCCACTCCGCTTTCGGAGACGAGCTTAACGCTAATTCTGGCCTTCGGGTTCACGTTCTTGAGGTCGAAAATGAGCTGCGCGAGGTCCTCAATCGAGTAGATGTCGTGGTGAGGCGGAGGAGAGATGAGGGTGATTCCAGGGATGGAGTGGCGGGTGCGGGCGATGAGCTCGTCCACTTTGAACCCTGGCAGCTGGCCTCCCTCGCCCGGTTTTGCGCCCTGGGCGACTTTTATCTGAATCTCGTCGGCATTGACAAGATAGTAGGTGTCCACACCGAATCGGCCTGAGGCGACCTGTTTTACCGCGCTTCTTGCGAGTGTCCCGTCCGGACGCGGGAGGTTCCTCTCGGGCGATTCGCCGCCCTCTCCGGTGTTGCTCACTCCGCCGAAACTGTTCATCGCTACGGCGATGGTCTCGTGCGCCTCACGACTGATTGCGCCGAAGGAAATGGCCTCAGCCACAAAGCGTTTCATAATGGACTCTTCGCTCTCCACTTCTTCAAGCGGGATGGAAGGTCTGTCGCTTTCAATCTCCATAAGGTCGCGAAGATTCATCGGATGGTCCCTGTTCTCCTCGGCCTCGCAGAACCGGAGGAAGGCCTCGTAGTCCTTCTCGCGGACGGCCTTCTGGAGAAGTTTCACCATCTCGGGACTCCAGCAATGCCTCTCCCCGCCCTTGCGGTAGGCATAGTTTCCGAAGTCCTCCAGGTGGTCTGTCGCGCCCCCGTCGGAAAGTTCCTCCAGAGGTTTGGAGAATGCGGCGGAATGGGCTCTGAGCACATCTCCGGCCACATCCTCGATGGTTATTCCCTCAATTTGGGACACTCCCCCGCCCATATATTTCTCAAGCAGCGAAGAGCTTACGCCCAGAGACTCGAAGAGGGCCGCGCCCCTGTAGCTTCGGATGGTGGAGATTCCCATCTTGGAGAGAATCTTCAGCATACCCTTGTTCACTGCGGTGATATAATGCTCCTCCGCCGCAGGGTAGTCGAGCTGCACGGCCTTCTCCTCCACGAGTTTGTCCAGGATTGCGAAAGCCATATAAGGGTTCACGCCGCTCGCTCCATATCCGACCAGAAGCGCCACGTGCATAACCTCGCACACCTCTCCCGACTCGACGATGATTGCGGTCTGGCCTCTCTTTCGGCAATGGATGAGGTGGTGGTGGACGGCGGAAAGAGCGAGAAGGGACGGAATTGGAGCGTGCTCCGCATCCACTGCTTTGTCGCTTATAATCAAGTAGTTATATCCGGCGTCCACGGCTTTTGCGGCGTCCCTGCAAAGCTTCGAGAGCGCGGCCTCCATCGCCTCTGTTCCGCCCGCAACCTCGAAAAGCATCGGGAGGGTTATGGTCTTGAAGCCTTTGTAGCGAAGGTTGCGGAGGGTCTCCATCTCTCCGTTCGTAAGAATCGGGGAAGATAGCTTCACGACTTTGCACAGGTCCGGCGTAGGATTGAGAATGTTGCCCTTCACCGCGCCGATGTAGCTTGAGAGCGACATAACGGCCGCCTCCCTGATTGAGTCAATCGGCGGATTGGTGACCTGGGCGAATTTCTGCCGGAAGTAGTTGAAAAAGCGCTGAGGTTTGTCGGAAAGCACTGCAAGAGGCGTGTCGTCTCCCATCGCGTATCCGGGTTCGGCGCTTCCGACTGCCATCGGCACCATAATCCGCTCGATGTCTTCCTTTCCGTAGCCGAAAGCGTGGAGAAGACGTGAGTACTCGCTGATGCTGTGCTGGACTTTCCTGCCGCTTTTTATGTTCTTGAGGATGATTCTTCCCGAGTGGAGCCAGTCAGAGTAGGGATGCTCCGCGGCAAGGGCGGCCTTGAGGGTGTCGTTGTCGAGAATTTTTCCCTTTTTCGTGTCCACCATCAGGATTTTTCCCGGCTTCAGCCTGCCTTTGGAGGCGATTTCCGATTCAGGAACATCGCACACACCGGTTTCGGAGGCCATTACAAGGAGTCCGCTCTTGGTTATGAAATACCTGCAGGGACGCAGTCCGTTTCGGTCCAGCATACCTCCGGCGTAGCGTCCGTCGGAGAAAAGTATGGCTGCAGGGCCGTCCCACGGCTCCATAAATATGGAATGGTATTCATAGAAACTCTTGAGGTTGTGCCCCAGGGGATTGCCCTCGCGGTAGCTTTCCGGAATCAGCATTGAAAGGGAATGAGGGATGTCCATCCCGGCGCGGACAAAAAATTCGAGGACATTGTCGAATGAGGCGCTGTCGCTCATCCCGGGCTGGATGATTGGGCTGACGTTTTCGCTGATTTCTCCGAGCGAAGGCACCTTCAGCACGGACTCGCGGGTCTTTATCCATAGCCTGTTGCCGCGGATGGTGTTGATTTCACCGTTGTGGCCAATCATCCTGAATGGCTGAGCCAGTGCCCAGGTCGGGAAGGTGTTGGTGGAGAAACGGGAGTGGACAAGGGCGATTGCGCTCGTGAAGTATTTGTTGCTGAGGTCCGGGAAATACTGCCTCAGCTGCATTGTGGAGAGCATTCCCTTGTAAACCACGGTGGTCGTGGAGAGGCTGGCAACGTAGCAGTTGACCTTGTTCACTATGGAAGAGTTCAGGACTTTTTTCTCGATGCTCTTTCTGACAAGATAGAGCTTGTCTTCGAGAGTCTTCCGCTCGTCGCAGCCGGTTATGAATATCTGGAGTATCTCAGGCTCGGTCTCAAGCGCGTCGGCTCCCAGGATTTCGCTGCAGACGGGGACTTTGCGGATATGCATAATCTCAAGCGAGTGGGCCTCCACGGACTCTTCGATAATCTCCCGGAACCTTTCGTTGTCCTCCTTTTCCTTCGGCAGGAACACCATTCCGACACCATACCGGCCTTTCTCCGGCACCGGAATTCCGTTCAGAAGGATGAACTCGTGGGGAATCTGCACCATAATGCCGGCGCCGTCTCCTGTTTTCTGGTCTCCTCCTTCGGCTCCCCTGTGGGCCATATTCTCCAGGACTGTGAGTCCTTTTTCGATGATGTCGTGATATTTGCTGCCGCTGATGTTGACAACAAGCCCGACGCCACAGGCATCGTGCTCATCTTCAGGGCAGTACAAACCTTTTTCAAGCCCGTACATAGTGTTTCCTGACAATTTTACTAACTAACTGACCACTGGAAATCTAATTCCGGGGCGTAAAGTTATGTACTTTTCGTCAAGAATACAATATGCCTGCGCCGATTTTATGCGGCACATTCGCCCCGGGAATGAAGGCCGGGACATTGTCCTACTCCTTCTTCAAAACACTCTTGTACGGGGCCATCATCCCCTCGGTCATCTTGTCGCCCATCTTGGATTTGAGTTTGCGGCTGTTCATCATCCAGCCTACAAGGTACATCATCAGGGACTGCTTCCACTTTTTCTGCGGGAAGTCGTACTGGCCGTGACTCTTGAAGAACTTGTGGTCAGCACGCATAAGGCCGCGCATCTGGTAGATGAGGTCGCGGAAGATTTTCATACCGCCCACGCCGAAGAAATTCGCCGGCTGGCGGAGCTGATTTGCAAGGGCATATGTGAGCCTTTCCGCAAGGGCGTCCACGCTCATAGTGCGGTGCAGAGGATCTTCGCTGGCGTCATTTACCGCCACGCCGCAGAGGTAGTTCCCGCCCACATTGGCCCTTCCTTCGATTGTCATCTGAAGGTTTGGCTCAGCGGAGTAGTTCCCGCTCACAAGATAGCCCGTCGGACTTCCCATCGTGACGGTCCTGTGGCCGTTGCAGAACTGACGGTCGTCGTACATCTTGAAGCGGCTGCCCATCGAGTGGTCGCGGATGGTGAAGGCATAGACGATGGCGTCCGAAGTCTGGATTTCCTCCCTGAGGAAGGTGTCGAAGCCGTCCGCGTAGATGCACTTTCCGTCTCCGCTGCAGTGGAAACAGCTGATGCAGCCGCCCTTGAAAGGGTATTCGCGGATGTTGATGAGTTTCACCCGGCAAGGCATTTTCTCGCGGAAACGCTCCACCATCGCCTCCAGAGCCTTGTCTTCCGGGGCGAGGTCGCAAACCAGGGAGATTGTCTTGTCTTTTATGCTCTCCCCTAAGGCTTCCCTTACCGAATCCTGCTTTTCGCGGGCGAGGCTGCCCTCCGGCTCTTCAGCGTGGAGGTCTCCCTGAGAGGCTAATCCCCCCATCTGGAACATCAGATAGTCGAAAAACTGCAGGGCCTCTCCCCTTCCCTTTTCGCAGAGAAGGTCCTCCATATCGGCGCTGAGCCCCGGGAGCACCTTCAGCCCCAGGTCCTTGGCGTTTTCCTCGATGAAGCGGTGCGCCGTGACGTCGTAAAAATGTTTGGACGTGGTAATCTGGCTTGCCCATTTTCCCCGAATGTTCACCTTCTCCTCATTCTCTTTCATCAGTTCCACAAAGCGGTGCAGCTGACTTGGTGCGAGAAAAGTGTAAACCGGGTAGGAGAACAGGATGAGTTCCGCCCACCGGAGCGCCTCCTCTGCCGCCGAAAAGTCTTTTTCGAGCTGACGGATTTTCTTTCCGACATTGAGCACCTTCCACTGGTGTTCGGGACGATGCTTTTGAATGTACAGACAGGTCTGAAGAGTGACGGAATTTTCGCCCTTTGGGCTACCGTTAAGAATGAGTATGTTCATATTTTTCGTTTATGGGTCCGGGGCGACCCGAGTTACTTGTTTGCGACTCCCCGCAAGAGAGGGACGCTCGGGATGCGAAGGTACAAAATTTTGCTGATTGAACTGCTACGCGGCGAGAAAAACAGAATATGAAAAAAATGTTATATCTTTGCACCCGCAAAAGGG
>CAVJRU010000003.1:0-74278 GCA_963652025.1 bacterium | reverse complement strand
ACAAGAAAAATTATGTCAAATTCATCTTCAGGGCAGCGTGAGACGCTGTCAGTGACTTACGTATGGATGGCAGTAACATTCTGCGTCTGTCTTGTTGTTTCCAACATTTTCATTCCTCGTCTGTGGCAGGTGGGCCGTCTCCCGGTGCAGCTTACCGGAGCAGTTGTTCTGTTCCCGATTTCCTACATCCTTAACGACTGTCTCACAGAAGTTTACGGTTACAGAAAGGCACGCCTTACGATTGTAATCGGGTTTGCGATGAGCCTTTTCGTGAGCCTCGCCTCACTCCTTGTGACCTCGCTTCCGATGCCGCTCTCCCCTGAGAGCATCCCTGCTGCGGAGAGTTTCAACTCTCTTTTCGGCCTTGTTCCCCGGTCAATGGTGGGCTCACTTCTCGCGTTCATCGCGGGTTCCACTGTGAATGCCTGGATTATGTCCCGGATGAAGGTTGCGACAAAGGGTAAGGGATTCGGCTGGAGGGCCATCATCTCCACGGTTGGCGGAGAAACGACCGATTCTCTCATATTCTTCCCCATCGCCTTCGGAGGACTTCTTCCGCTGAAGGTTATGTTGAGCCTTATGCTGACTCAGATTGTCGCGAAGACCCTCTACGAGATCATTATCCTGCCGGTCACCGCATTCATAGTGAAGAAGGTGAAGGCTATTGAGGGCATAGACACATTCGACGAGAACATTTCCTATAATCCTTTCAGAATCAGCGATATATAAATCGCTCGGGATTTGAGGAACCCAATTATAAGTATAATTCACGCAAGAAATCATATTCTTGCTCAAAAGTAAAAAATATGGCAGAAGGACGCGAACTGGAGGGGCTTCAGTCCCTGGGAAAAAAGACGGAATATAAAAGCGACTATGCTCCGGAAGTGCTGGAGACATTCATCAACAAACATCAGGAAAACGACTACTGGGTGCGGTTCAACTGCCCCGAGTTCACGAGCCTCTGCCCTATCACCGGACAGCCTGACTTCGCGGAAATCCGCATCAGCTACATCCCGGACGTGAAAATGGTGGAGAGCAAGAGCCTGAAACTCTATCTTTTCAGTTTCCGCAACCACGGCGACTTCCACGAGGACTGCGTCAACAAGATTATGAAGGACCTGGTGAGGCTGATGGACCCTAAGTATATAGAGGTCACGGGGCTTTTCACTCCGCGCGGAGGCATCTCCATCTTCCCTTACGCCAATTACGGCCGCCCGGGGACTAAGTATGAGAAGCTGGCGGAGCAACGTTTCGCCACCCACGAATAAAATTCTTAGAAAAAAAACGAAAATGGCCACAGCAAGTGGCCATTTTTTGTTACCTTTGCATCCCGATGAAACGGGACTTATTGCACCGGGGCTCCGGCTCCGACATTCTTATTCGGCGGGGAACAGCCCCCGACATTCTTATCAGGAACGGCGTCATCTGCGAGATTGGCGAAAATCTGCAGGTGGACGGAACAGTTCCCGTCGTTGACGCTTCCTCCTGTCTCGTTTCCTACGGCTTTGCGGACCTTCACGTCCATTTCCGTGAGCCGGGCTATTCCTACAAAGAAACAATACTCTCAGGCTCAGAGGCGGCCGCTGCGGGCGGATATACCACCGTCTGCGCAATGCCTAACCTCAATCCTGTGCCCGACACCACCGAAAACCTTCGCGCAGAAACCGAAATTATCGGGCGGGACGCCATTGTTGACGTTCTCCCCTACGCCGCCATCACCCTGGGGCGCAAGGGAGAGAATCTTGTGGACTTTGCCGCGCTGAAGGACAGCGTGGTCGCTTTCTCAGACGACGGAAGCGGGGTCCAGAGCGAGGAGATGATGCGGCGTGCGATGCAGACTGCCGCACGGGAAGACTGCATAATCGCCGCCCACTGCGAGGACAACTCTCTTCTTCGCGGAGGCTACATCCACGACGGGCTCTACTGCGCAGCACACGGCCACCGGGGCATCTGCTCCGAGAGCGAGTGGGGGCAGATTGCGCGCGACCTTAGTCTCTGCGAAGAAACCGGCTGCCACTACCACGTCTGCCACATTTCCTGCGCTGAAAGCGTCGCTCTCATCCGTGAAGCCAAAAGGCGCGGAGTGAGAGTCACCTGCGAAACCGGTCCGCACTACCTCGCCCTCTGTGAAGACGACCTCCAGGAAGAGGGACGCTTCAAGATGAATCCGCCTCTTAGAAGCGCCGCCGACCGCGAAGCCCTCATAGAGGGACTTCTGGACGGCACGATTGACGCCATTGCAACCGACCACGCCCCTCACTCGGCCGAGGAGAAATCACGCGGACTTGAGGGCAGCGCGATGGGCATCGTGGGGCTCGAAACAGCTTTCCCTGTGCTCTACACTTCTCTTGTCCAGACCGGCAGAGTGCCTCTACAATGCATCCTGAACGCTCTTTGCGCCACGCCACGAAGGATATTCTCTCTTGGAGGCGGCGAGATTAAAGTGGGCGAGAGGGCAGACATTTGCATAATCGACCTTAATGAAGAATACACGATAGACTCCTCCCGTTTCCGCTCCAAAGGACATTCGACTCCGTTTGACGGATGGAGAGTCCGCGGAAAGGTGAAGATGACCATAAAGGACGGAAACATCGTCTATCGAGACCAGTTGCCCGTTTCCCTCCTCGGCAGTTCCACACGATAAGTTACTCAGCATCAATATGAAGAAAATTATTTTCAGAATCGACGGCCAATCTGAGACAGCAAAGGATGTTTTCCTTCTCAAGCTCAGTTCCACCGTCCCTTTCGTCGCGCACTGTGGAGAGTTCGTTGACATAGCCATCGACGGCCTTTTCCTGCGCCGCCCTATCTCCATCTGCGACCTCTCCTCAAACACTCTCACTCTTCTCTACAAGAAGGTGGGCGAAGGCACGGCAAGGCTCTCCCGAATGAAGGAAGGCGAAACGCTCGAGGTCCTCACCGGTCTCGGACACGGATTCACCCCTTCAAAGTGCAAGGAGTCGGCCCTTTTGGTGGGCGGCGGACTTGGAGCGGCACCTCTTTATTTTCTTTGCCGTGAGCTGCTCTCCCAGGGAAAGAAAGTCACTGTGGTGCTGGGATTCAACACATCTGAGGACATACTTCTTTTCGACGAATACTCCGCTCTCGGAGTCACGCCGCTGCTTGCGACGATGGACGGCAGCGCGGGAACAAAAGGGTTCGTCACCGATGCAATCAGGGAGCACTCCCCAGAGTTCGACTATTTCTACACCTGCGGGCCGATGAAGATGATGCAGGCTGTCTGCTCGGCACTTCCCACCCCGGGCGAAGCTAGCCTCGAAGAGAGGATGGGCTGCGGAGCTGGATTTTGCTACGGCTGCACTTGTCACACGGCGCAGGGCCCTCGGAGGGTCTGCAAAGATGGTCCGGTTTTCAAAAAGGAGGATATCGTATGGTAAACGCATCTAATTCAAAAGAAATTTCGCCTCTCTCTCAGGGCACAACCAGTCAGGTCGACCTCTCTGTCAGCCTTTGCGGAGTTGGTCTTAAAAACCCCGTCATCCCTGCAAGCGGATGTTTCGGCTTCGGGACGGAACTCTCCGACGCCTTTGACCTCAATCTCCTCGGGGGAATTTCCCTCAAGGGCACAACCGAGCAGGCGCGTTTCGGCAACCCCACTCCACGCATCGCAGAGTGCCGTGAGGGGATGATCAACTCCGTGGGACTTCAGAACCCGGGGATTGATGTTCTGGTTGGAGAAAAGGTGCCGGAACTCAGAAAAATCTACGACGGATGCGTCATCGCTAACATCAGCGGGTTCAGCATAGAGGAATACTCCCGAAGCTGCGAAAAGGCTGCCGCCTGCCCGGGGGTTGACATAATAGAGGTCAATGTCTCCTGCCCTAACGTCCACAACGGCGGAATGGCGTTCGGAACAAGTGCGAAGGCTGCAGGGGAAGTCTCCTCGGCCGTTAAGCGCGTCAGCGGGGGGAAGCCGGTTTTTGTAAAACTGAGTCCGAATGTAACTGATATAGTGGAGATTGCGCGTGCGTGCGAAGATGCGGGTGCAGACGGTCTCACGCTCATAAACACCCTTCTCGGGATGAGGATAGACATCCGCAGAAGGCGTCCTATTGTTGCCGCCGGGATGGGAGGATTCTCCGGAAGGGCGGTTTTCCCTGTGGCGGTCAGGATGGTTTACCAGGTCTCCAATGCCTGCCGGGTGCCGGTTATGGGCTGCGGCGGAGTCTCAAGCGCTGAGGATGTCGTGGAGATGATGATGGCGGGGGCGAGCGCTGTGCAGGTGGGTGCAGAAAATCTCCGCAACCCTTACGCCTGCCCTGAAATCATTGCCGACCTTCCGGAAGTTATGGAAAGACTCGGCATAAAGAGGCTAAGCGACATTGTCGGCTGCGTCAAGATTTAGAACTTAGGAGCAGCTTTAGCGGAATGGGGTTTCACCACGAAACAATTGAAACATAAGAATATATAAAAATATGGCAAAAGATGTAATCATAGCCTGCGACTTCAGCAGCAGGAAAGAAACGCTCGACTTCCTCGACCTTTTCCCGGAGGGAAAGAAGCCTTTCGTAAAAATCGGAATGGAACTTTTCTATGCGGAGGGTCCGTCCATTGTGAGGGAAATCCGCGCACGCGGTCACAAAATTTTCCTCGACCTCAAGCTTCACGACATCCCCAACACGGTGAGAAAGGCCTGCAGGGTGCTTTCCGGATTGGATGTGGATATGTGCAACGTCCACGCCGGCGGAACTGTGGATATGATGCGTGCAGCCCTTGAGGGCCTCACCCGCCCTGACGGAACGCGTCCGCTTCTTATCGCCGTGACCCAGCTCACTTCCACCTCGCAGGAGAAGATGACCGAGGACCTTCTAATCGAAAAGCCGATTAACGACGTGATTGTGCACTATGCCCGCAATGCCCGCACAGCCGGACTCGACGGAGTGGTATGCTCCCCTCTTGAGGCCGGGATGGTGAAGGAGGCCTGCGGAAAGGATTTTCTCACTGTGACCCCTGGCGTGCGATTCTCCACCGACAGCAAAGACGACCAGTCACGCATCACCACGCCTGCCCGCGCCCGCGAAATCGGGTCTGACTACATCGTGGTGGGGCGTCCGATTACGGCCTCCGCGGACCCTGTGGCCGCCTACGAGAGGTGCCTCAAAGAATTTCTTAACATCGAGGCCGAATAAGAAGCGGTCTACTGCGTTCCTTTTTAATTGAAAATTACCTTATTATGGAAAAAATCATAGCTAAAGAGCTCCTCTCTATCGGAGCTGTATTCCTCCGCCCGGAGGAGCCGTTCACCTGGGCAAGCGGCATCAAAAGCCCGATTTATTGCGACAACCGCCTCACCCTCTCGGCCCCTTCAGTAAGGCAGAAAATCGAGACCGGACTCGCATCCATCGTAATGAAGCAATACCCTGAGTGCGAGATGCTTATGGGCACGTCCACAGCCGGCATAGCCCACGCGGCCATCACCGCCTCCATCCTCGGGCTCCCGATGGGATATGTCCGCGGCGAAGCCAAGAATCACGGCAGGGGGAACCGCATTGAGGGAAAGATGGAAAAGGGAACGAAAGTCGTTGTGATTGAGGACCTTATCTCAACTGGCGGCAGCGTTCTGGAGGTTGTGGAGGCTCTTCGCGAGGAAGGCGCCGAGGTGCTCGGAATCGCCAGCATCTTCACCTACGGCATCAAAAAGGGTAAGGACAGGATTGCTGCAGCAGGCACAGTGAACTACTCCCTCAGCAACCTTGACGCCCTTGTGGAAGTTGCCGCAGAGGAAGGCTACATAGCTCCGCAGTGGAAGAGTAAAATCATCGAATTCAGAGATAATCTATAAAAATATGAAACATCTTATAGACCCGACGGACCTAAGCCGGGAAGAAACCGACGAAATCATCGCACTTGCGGAGGATATAATCGCCAACAGGGAAAAATATCAGAGCAGGATGGCGCACCGCAAGCTCGCTACCCTTTTCTATGAGCCCAGCACCCGTACAAGGCTGAGTTTCACCTCTGCAATGATGGAACTCGGCGGCAACGTTCTCGGATTTTCAGACGCCAAGAATTCGTCCGTTTCAAAGGGCGAGACCGTTCAGGACACCATCCGCGTGGTGGGCTGTTTTGCTGACGTGATTGCAATGCGTCACAGCCTCGAGGGGGCGCCGCTTGTTGCCGCGGAAGTGGCACAGGTGCCGATAATCAACGCCGGCGACGGTAGCCACAGCCACCCGACCCAGACCCTCACGGACCTTCTGACCATCCGTCGTGAACTCGGAGGGATAGAGGGAATCACCATCGGTTTCTGCGGCGACCTGCGTTTCGGCCGCACGGTGCACTCTCTCATCAAGGCGCTTTCACGCTACAAGGGAATCAAGGTTGTGCTCATCGCTCCGCCGGAGCTGCGCCTGCCGGACTACATCAAGCAGGACGTCTGCGAAAAGATGGGCGTAGAATATCGCGAAACCACCTCACTTGACGAGGCGCTTCCTGAGCTTGACGTCCTCTATATGACAAGGGTTCAAAAGGAGAGATTTCTCGACGAGGACGAGTTCGACAGGGTTAAGGACAGTTTCATTCTGGATTCCCGCAGGATGAGCCTTGCTAAGGAGAAGATGGCAGTGCTCCATCCGCTTCCACGCGTCAATGAAATCCTCCCGGAAGTGGACTCAGACCCGAGGGCGGCGTATTTCCGCCAGGTGGAAAACGGCAAGTTCGTGCGAATGGCCCTCATCTGCAAACTTCTCGAGTGGAAGGACGACCCTAAGCACCAGATGCCAGCCTCCGAGGCTCCCCTTCTGGACCCTGCGCTCCACTGCACAAACCCTAAGTGCATCTGCAACAACGAAAAAGTGCAGCCGCGTTTCCGCCGCTGCACCAATGATGTTACCAGATGCTGGTACTGTGATTCAAAGGTAAGAGGTTAAAATCCTCTCCCCCCTCTTTTATTTTACCTCTCCGTTTTCTAACGTGAACTCTGAAACCAGCGTTCCGTCAGTTTTACGGAGAGTAAATTTATATGTACCGGTGTAGTACTGCTGCTTGAGGTTCTCTGAGAAGCCGCTCACAGCCGCCTTCACTTTTTCAAACATATTCTTCGCACCCTCCTCTGACTCCTTCGAGTTCAAGGCATAGTAGATGAACTGATTCTCCCAAAGCAGCGGGAACTGCTCTTTAATCTTGTTCTGAAGGCTCTGATTGTCGCAACTCATCGTGAAACTGTCGTTGCATCGGGAAGGTTCGCAAAGTTTGAGTTTGGTGCTCTGGGTAGGATGTACCCTCAGCTCAAGGTCGTAGATGTTGTAGTTGAGCTCAGTCACCTCAGCCATATCCTCAGCCATAAGGTAGTAAGGCTCCCCGTCGCCGAGTTTCGGCACTTTCACAACCCAGGTAAATTCGCTCTGCCAGTCGTTTTTCTGGAAGGTGGCCACTTCGTCGTGGTAGTAGCTAAAGAAACCCACGTGGCACTTAGGGCTGATTCCCTCAATTCTCCAGGTCGGGATGTTTGAGTCGATGCTGTGATAGACCTTCAGGCTCGGCTCAGTGTGGCTATGGCTCTCAGAGAAAGAGACACCTCCGCTCACGCCGCCTGTGGGCCCGTTGGAGTTGAAGCCGAAGTTGCCGCTCAGCGAGTAGGAAATGCCTGTGGAGTAGCCTACGGACCCGCTGACGTCCGTGTGCGGGCTGGTTGCCAAAAGGGTTGAGTTGTTCACAGCAAATCCGTTTGCCTTGACAAGGCGTGCGGAATAGTTGAATTTGCTCATATAAGGGCCATACCACATATCGGTCTTGCTGGACCAGAACTCACCTGAAGTGGAACCGTCGTCAAATCTTACCACTTTGTTGGCGTTGACCCAGTTTCTGTCACCGTTTCGGCATCCGAGCGCGGAGCAGTGGAAATTAGGCTCAAGACGGATGAAATAGTAGTCCTCCTGTTTGTTGAAGTCGTAGGCGCTGTAGAAAGTGTAAACCATTTCATAGCGGAGGGTGCGGTCAAGCGCACGGCTCGGTCCCACGCTGTGCTGGATGCTGACGCGATAGCCGGTCATAAACTTCTCGATATCCGCGCTCGCATCGCTCTTTACTCCGAAATCCGCCGCGTCAAATTTTCTGATGCTCTTCGATTCAGGGTTGTTCATCCAGCCCAGGAGCAGGTCTGCGGACTTACCGTGGTCGTAGTCTGTCGGGACATAGTTGTCGTCCACGCAGCTGCTCTCACCGGAGTTCTGCTTATTGTCGGAGAAGAAGCCCACGGCATTGTTGCTGGAGCTGTCCGCCATCACTTCAAGGCTTTTCACCACATAGATGGAGTTTTCGCGGCACGCCACGCACTCAACTTCGCCGCAGAGCTTGTTCACGAAGATTTCTTTTACATTTTCCACTGTCTTGAGGAAGTCTCCGGCAGCGTCCGTATCAAAATCAGCGTTCTCGGCAACGATGTCTGTCAGGGCCCCTTCATAGTTCTTCTCGAAATCATCCGTTGCGGGGAAGGTCGGGTTGACGAAGATGAGATTTGCTCCCTTAATGTAGGAAAGGATGAGCGAACGGACTTGATTTTTGGTAAAGTTCATCGCATAGCCTGTCGTGAACACCACAACCTCGGCGTCGTCACAAAGTTCGCCGGAAACATTCTTCAGACGGTTCACAACAGATGCGTTATAGTTGGAACGGTTGCTTCCAAGAACGACTGCCTTCAGAGGAGTCGTCACTTCCAGCTGGTCATTTGTCGGGAGAGCCTGATTCGCTTCTATCTGCATCTGCTGTTCCTGCTGATTGTCCTTCTTGCAGGAGGAAAGCGTTCCGATGGAGATGAGCATTAAAGCGGCTGCTCCGGTGCAAAATAGTTTTCCAATTTTCATAATATTATCCAATTTATAACTTAACTTTTGCAAGTATCTAACTCATTTATATATAACCAATTTCACTCTAATCACACTTACTTTTCTTCAATTTGCGTTCCACACTCTTGCGCTCGCGCTCTTCTTTCCGGTGCCTTGCGCGCAGTTTCTTTGTAAGGCGTTTCGCCCGCCGTTTCTCCCTGCGCTCTTTCCTGCCTTTGATGCGTCTGGATGCTGCTCTGACCACACCCACTGCACCAATCCAGATGTCGTATGAGAAAAATCCGAGCGCTATCATAGTGAAAGTCGGAATAAAGTCGACGTAAACACCATTGTAATAGTAGATTATACTACCAATTATGTAGCACTGGAATAGACAGAGAATCTGAAGAAGGCGCAGGAGAATCTTTCCGACGTTAGGGAAATGATTGACGCTGATAAAGTTAAGGGTAAGGAAAATAATGCAGACGATTATGGCAATTCGCCAGTTCTCTTTCTCGGAAGCTTCCCTGAGAAATCTTTTCCCCAGGATTGTCTCCACAGTGTAGGCCTGGATTTTCACCCCCGGCATCGTTATGTCAATCGGGGTGAGGTGAAGGTCGTGACCGTCGTAAAGTTTTCCCACAAGGACGATTTTTCCCTTGAATGGAGAAGCGAGCGAATCATTTGCCTCCTGCAGAGCCGCTCCGCGAAAATTCCTGTTGATGGAGTCCCTCTTGGAAAGGAGTTCCGCTCCGGAAAGAGTGGTAAATGTGATGTTCGGGTAGTTGATGACCAGAGAGTCTCCGTCACGCTGGACCTTAACCATAAGAGAATCAAACACTTCGGGGCGAGCGATGCGGACAAGCTCCCCTGCCATACTGAAGACTTTCTGTGAATCCGGAAGCGTGTACACCGGGCGGAACCGCCTCACAGGGCAGTCAAGGTCTTCGGCTTCAAGGTTCACCACCCCGTAGTGGGCGAAGGAGTTGTCGTAGAAATAGGCTGTGTCCGCATCGGTGAGGTCGCGACTGTTTCCGTAGCCGAGGATTCGCCGCGGAAGAACCAGGTTGTCGCAGCTGCGGATGGCGTCGATAAGAACCTTGTCGTGCTTTTTCTTTTTCTGGTAGATTATGTCCAGTCCAACGGCGGCGGGCTCACAGGAGTCAAGAAGGTTAATGACCTCGGCTATCTCCTCTCTCGAGCAGTCATCCACGCTGACAATCACGACGTTCTCACTTTTTTTCGTTGTGGACATACGGCTCACGACCGAGTTGTAAACGTCCGACATTTTGAAGTCCACGCCGGACATTGAGTTGGTCATCGCGGGGATGGAGGTAAGGCGGGAGATGGTGGTTTTTGAAAACAGCACGGATATTACCGTTACTGCCGCAATCTGACCAAGTGTGAGTATGATTCGTTTCCAGTCCATTTCTCTGTCTTTTAATGTTTGAATCCGCGATTTTCATCTGGTTTCAGCCTGCAAAATTATCTCTTATCCCCGATTTATCAAAACTTTAGTTATATTTGTATGGGGATTGCGGGATTTTGTGATTTCGCTTCCGCGCAGATGAACGATATCAATAAATAACACATACAGCTATGGCAAATGAACTTGATGAGATGAGCCCTTCCATCAACTCCGAAGGCAGGGACGTCAATGTGATTGAAAAACAGATTCCGGTGAAGACCGGAGCAGGCTCAGTGATTTTTGAAATCCTTCTCTGGGTTTGCGGAATCATTCCGGGCGTAATCTTCCTTCTGGTGAAGGTGAAGGCGAAAAACTATCTCCAGCAGCTTCAGCAGAAGATTCAGGCGGACGCATCCACAATTGACAACTACCTGGAGCAGAGGGTGCAGATTCTCCAGAACGTCGCTCCGCTCGTCGAGAAATCCATCGAACTGGACAAGGACGTGATGAAAACTGTCGCCGCCTATCGCGGAGGCATAAGTCCGGAGGCTGACCGCAACACTGTGGCCCAAGACCTTGACCACGCTTTTGCCCGCCTCTTCCCGCAGGTGGAAGCCTATCCGGAGCTGAAAGCACACGCGACCATCGCCGACGCTATGCAGCAGAACTCCTACCTTCAGAAGGAAATCACCGCCGCGCGTTCGCTCTACAACGACACTGTATATCAGTGGAACAGAGACATTTTCGATTGGCCGGCAAAGATGATTGTGGCTGCCAAAGCGGGTTACACGACACGTATTCCTTTCACGGCATCTGCCGAGACCAAGGCTCAGGCACGTAAAGTTTTCTTTTAGAGAGAGCTGATAAAAAGCGGCCTATTGCGTTTCTTTCCTAGCGACAATTCTCACAATGAGCGACATCCACGAGCCTCTTCAGCAATACCGAGATGAATTTCGGGCTGAATTTGCCAAGAATGCGGAGGAGGCTTTTGCCTCTATGGAAAAGCAGTCCGGAGTGGATGCGGAAGCGAATGCGGCGACTTGCCGGGAGATTGACTCGCTGAGCAGGAAGATTGCGGAGAGCGAGGAAAAAATCTCCGGGATGTGGCTGCTCTTCACCTTTATAATTATTGTCTGCGTCCTACTTCTTCTTCCGCTTGTTTTCTACACGGATTTCGTTCTGATGGTAGCGGAATGGGGACTGGACGAGTTGTGGTCGCTTATTTTGGCGATGGGACTTTGCGCTGTGGGCGTGACCGGCATTGTCCTCTGCATAACTCGACTTCGGGGAAAAATCAACGCAATAAAGGACGAAGTGGAAAAGCAGCAGCAGAAGAAAGATGAGCTTATCGGCACTGCATACGAGCAGATGGCTCCGCTCAACGCCCTTTTCAGCTGGGATATTCCCACGAAACTCATCTCCAAGACCGTTCCCTCCATAGAGTTCGACCCCTATTTCAATGCGGCAAGGCTTCAGCAAATCAGTTCGGAATTCGGCTACGGAGGCTATCTGAACGAGGATTCCTCCGTGCTTTTCGCCCACAGCGGAGAAATCAAGGGAAATCCGTTCGTGATTGCTACGCTTCGCAATTTTGCCTGGGGCACAAAGACCTACACCGGAAGCCGGGTCATCTATTGGACCGAAAAGGTTCGTGACCAGAACGGCAATTGGACGACCGTCACCCGTTCTCAGACACTCTACGCCCACGTGGTGAAGCCCTGCCCGGACTTCAGTAAACAGACTTTCCTGCTCTATGCCAACGAGGCTGCTCCTGACCTCAATTTTTCCAGGAAACCGGAAGGTCTATCCGATGTGGACAAGAATTTCAGAAGGAAAAGAAAGCTTCACCGCCTTCAGAAATTCAGCCAGACTCTTGACGACGACAGCGACTACACGCTTATGGCCAACGAAGAGTTCGAGGTTCTGTTTTCCACGACGGACCGCGACAATGAGGTTCAGTACCGTCTTCTGTTCACTCCCCTTGCACAGACAGCCCTGCTGGAGCTGATGAAGGACCGCTCTGTCGGGTACGGAGATGATTTTTCCATCTTGAAGTCCAAGATGATAAATCTCGTTTTCCCCGAGCACCTTCGCGGATTCCGTCTCGACACGGATCCTGAAAGATGGAGAGGATATTCGCTCAAGGAGGTCAAGGCACGTTTTCTTCGGGACAATGAGGCGTATTTCAAGGCAATCTATTTCGCCTTCGCTCCCCTTCTGTCCATTCCTCTGTATCAGCAGACCCGCACAAGGAAAGAAATATACGGCGAGGACCTTGTCCGCGATTCATCTTACTGGGAATGGGAGTCAATCGCGAATTACAGGGGCGATAGCCACTACGCTCACCCTTCATCCATAACGGAGAACATTCTCAAGACTTCGCTTCTTCACGAGGAAAAAGACGGAAAAAAGACCATCAGGGTCAGCGCGCACGGCTTCAGCGGGACTGAGCACACCGATTATGTGAACGTCTTGGGAGGCGACGGGGCGTTCCACAGCGTTCCTGTGGACTGGATTGAGTACAATCCTGTCTGCCGCGAGAGCGAGGAAGAGATTAAGGAACTTCCGGAGAGCGACAAGGAGGTTATACGTAGCGACGCATACCCGACCACCCGGCTCCGCCGCCGGATTTTAATCGGGAAGTGATTTTAGCCCGACTCTTTGCAAGTCAGACACTTAGAGCTCACCAATTATGGCATTTTCGGACAGCAAACCGCATTATGAAATTCTTGACGGACTGAGGGGCGTTGCGGCGCTTCTCGTCCTGTTCTACCACATCGCCGAAGGCTATTCCTTCGCCTACGGCACCCCCTGCATCGAGGGAATAAACCACGGCTACCTTGCTGTGGATTTCTTTTTCATCCTTTCAGGCTTTGTGCTGGGCTATGCCTACGACGACCGCTGGAAAAAGGGATTCACACTCAAGGAGTTTTTCAGCCGCAGGCTCATCAGGCTGCATCCTATGGTCGTCCTCGGAGCCCTCGTGGGCGCGACAAGTTTTGTCCTTGGAGGCTGCCTGCAGTGGGACGGGACCCACGTCGCGACGTCGGCGGTTATGCTCTCTCTGTTGATGGCGATGTTTATGATTCCTTCCGTCCCGGGTGCCTCATACGAAGTGCGCGGAAACGGGGAAATGTTCCCTCTGAACGGGCCCTCGTGGAGCCTTTTCTTTGAATACATAGGCAACGTTCTCTATGCGCTTTTCCTACGGAGGCTCTCCACCCGCGCCCTTGCGGGGCTTACGGTGGTTCTCGGAGCGGCCCTTGCAGGCTGCACTCTCGCGGACGTGAGCGGAGGGGACTCGTTTGGTTTGGGATGGACCCTGGACTCTCTGAATTTTTGCGGCGGACTGCTCAGGATGTTGTTCCCGTTCACTCTCGGAATGCTTGTGAGCAGGATTTTCCGCCCGGTTGTTCGGGTGAGGTATTCTTTCGCACTCTGCTCCCTGGTGCTGCTATCCCTTTTCATAGTCCCGTACATTCCCAAAGTCGGAGGATTCAGCCTTAACGGTCTGTATGAACTCGTCTGCAAATTCTTCGTTTTCCCAACTCTCCTCTGGATAGGGGCCTCGGGGCAGGTGGACGGAAAGACCGAGAGGCTCTGCCGCTTTCTGGGAGACCTCTCCTACCCTCTCTATATGACCCATTACCCTGTGATGTACCTTTTCTATGCGCACCTCATCCGCTGCAGGGAATGCGGAGTGACTTCCTTCGGGGAGACTTGGACGGCTGCCCTTCTAGCAATTGTTGTATCCATAGCGTTGGGCTATCTTTGCACAGTCTTTTACGACAAACCCGTTCGCAAGAGACTTTCCGCACCGGGAAAATCCAGATAAAGGAAAGATTTAGTAGATTTGCAACCCCAAAATTTTAATTAAATATATGAGCAAATTCAAATACTATCTTCGTTCGGCGCGTTTCCGCACACTTCCCCTCTCTCTTGCAGGGGTCATTACCGGAATCGGTCTTGCCGCAGCTGACTACAACATCAGCATCCTCACCGCCACACTCGTGTGCCTTACGGCGGTCTGCCTTCAGCTTCTCTCGAACGTTTCCAACGAATACGGGGACTATCTCAGCGGCACCGACACTGATGACCGCCAGGGACCTGTCTATTCCACAGGAAATCTCTCTGACAAGGATTTTCGCGGGATGATTGCCTTCTATGCGATTCTGAGCTGCCTCAGCGGTCTTGGGATGATCTACTCCTCCTACGGAACTTTCCGCCAGTTGGAGCCGATTCTTCTTATTGTTCTTGGCGGTTTCGCCATCATCGCGGCGATGCGGTACACTCTCGGACGCCACCCCTACGGCTACCACGCCGGCGGAGACCTGGCCGTTTTCATTTTCTTCGGCCTTGCATCGGTTCTCGGAGCCTATTTCGTTGTGGCTCACGAAATTCCGAGCGCGCTGCTTCTTCTTCCCGCTTCGGCAGTCGGGCTTTTCAGCGTGGGAGTGCTGAATGTCAACAACATCAGAGATATGAAGACCGACGCGGTCACAAGAACAACCGTTGCGATGAAACTCGGAGAAAGGAATGCAAGGATATACCAGACCATCCTCATCACCCTCGGCTGGGCGGCGATGATTTCATACATTTTCTTCTGCAGGATGTTCGACTGGTGGAATCTTCTGTGCCTGCTTCCGCTGCCGCTCTATGTGGTTCACATTGTCGGAGTGTGGAAGCACTCGGAGAGGGAACTGGACAAGTACTTGCCTATGCTGGTGATGGCTACGTTCCTGCTGTCGCTGTGCATCGTGGTGTCATTCAACGTTTATCTCTGGTAGAGATTTAGCCTCTACCCCACCCTTACTATTTCTTTATAGCGGTGTACATCCGGCATATCCCCAAAGTCAGCGGGGTGTGCCGGATTTCTGTAAAGCCGCAACGGGCGAGAATCTCCTTGAACTCCTTCGGGAGAGGGAAATTCAGAACTGAAGCGGGGAGGTAACGGTAGGCGGCCTTGTTCCCGCTCATATGTCCGCCAATCCACGGAAGAATTTTCAAGAAATAAAGCTTGTACAAAGCAAGCAGGAAGCGGTTCTGGGGAACGGAAAGTTCCAGAACGACAAGCGGTGCTCCGCTCTTGAGGACTCGGAGCATTTCTTTTAGGCCCGCCTCCAGGTGTTCGAAATTTCTCACTCCAAATCCGACGCATACCCCGTCAAAGGTTCCGCCAGCAAACTCCAGCGCCTCGCAGTCCCCTTTCCTAAGGTCAACCCTCTGAGAAAGTCCTGCCGCAGCAACTTTTGCCCTGCCTCCTTCAAGCATACCGTCAGAAAGGTCTATGCCGATTATCCGGGCATTCTTGCTGCGCTTTGCAACTGCGATTGAAAAGTCTCCAGTTCCGCAGGCTACATCAAGAATCTCCGCAGGGGCGTCTTTGGGGAGCAGTTTGCGCACAGCTTTGCGCCGCCACAGTTTATCGATATTTAGCGAAAGTATGTGATTCAATGCGTCATATTCCGGTGCGATGCTGTTGAACATCTTTTCTACGGCTTCTTTCTTTGGCATAAGGCAGGGCGGTTGCAGGGATATTGCGGCTCTCCAAGGGTGCACCCGGGCCAGCAGGCTGACAACCGCCGGCAAAGATAAGGTTTTTTCTCCACAGGCATAGACTTTGACCTTATATAATGTGCTTCCCGCGCCGACTGGGGCGGGGCTTCATCTCTGCCAAAATGTCAGAGATGGATTTTATGTGAATGAAATAAAACGATATAATTATGGAAAAAAATCCTCAGATTCCAGTCCTGCTTCTCACCGGCTACCTCGGCAGCGGCAAGACAACTCTTCTCAACCGCATTCTTTCAAATAAACAGGGAATACGTTTCGCTGTGATAGTCAACGACATAGGCGAAGTGAACATTGATGCTGACCTCATCCAGAAGGGCGGCATTGTGGGAAAGAAGGACGAGAGTCTCGTGGCACTTCAGAACGGTTGCATCTGCTGCACCCTGAAGGGCGACCTGATTGAGCAGATTTACGAAATCACCCGTATGCAGAAGTTCGACTACCTCGTAATCGAGGCGAGCGGCATCTGCGAACCGGAGCCGATTGCGCGCACCATCTGCAGCATCCCTTCTCTTGGAGGGCTTTACACGAAATACGGCACAGCAAGGCTTGACTGCATCGTGACTGTGGTCGACGCTATGAGGATGCAGAGCGAGTTCAACTGCGGAGACACCCTTGTGATGAATAACATCGGCGAGGAGGACATCGAGAACCTTCTCATTCAGCAGATTGAGTTCTGCAACATTGTGCTTCTGAACAAGGCGTCCGAGGTTTCGGCGAAGGAAAGGGAGAGAATCAAGGCGATTATCCGTTCCCTCCAGCCAAAGGCGGAGATTATAGAGTGCGACTTCGGCGACGTGGCGTTCGAGAAGATTCTTGACACCAATCTCTTTGATTACAACGACGTTGCAGGTTCTGCAGGTTGGATTAAAGGCATTGAGTCCGACTACGACGAGGGTCACGATGATGACGATGATGACGACGACGAGCACGAGGAGCACCATCATCACCACGACGATGACGACGAACACGAGCATCATCACCACCACCACGACGATGACGATGATGACGATGACGACGAACACGAGCATCATCACGACGACGACGATGACGACGAGGAGGAGGAGCACGGGCATCATCACCACCACCACCATCACGACCACGAGGAGGGTGAGGCTGAAGAGTACGGCATCGGAACATTCGTTTACTGCCGCCGCCCTGCCTTCGATATGAACAAATTTGACAACTTCGTCGCCAAACACTGGCCGAAGAGCGTCATCAGGGCGAAGGGCCTGTGCTATTTCAGCGACGACACGTCAATGTCCTTCCTCTTCGAGCAGGCCGGCCGCCAGTTCCAGCTCAAGGCCGCCGGAAAGTGGTACGCCACAGCCCCTGAGGAGGACCTGAAGCAGATTGCCCAGGAGGACCCGAACTTCCTTAAGGACTGGGACCCTAAGTACGGCGACAGGATGCAGAAGCTCGTTTTCATCGGCCAGAAGATGGATAAGGAGCAGATAATTAAGGATTTGGACGCTTGTCTGGTTGAAGATTAGAGGCAAGCGGATATAATACAAAAAGGAGATGACCACCCGGCCATCTCCTTTTCGTTTATATGACAGTCGATTAAAGCAAAGACTTTACTACCTCGCACATCTGCGGGTACTGCTCCTCCATCGACTGAAGAAGACGGTACTGGGCGCGGGCGCGAACCAAGTTGTGCTTAGGGTATTTGATTTTGTAGTAGTTGTCTCCGTCGATGTAGTCCATCAGGAAGCGGAGCACCTGCTCGAAGGTGATGTAGCGGCCGGAAAAGGCAAGATACTTTTTCTCTGCCGGGCAAAGCGCGCTTCCCATCTCGGATAGATAGCCCTTAATGTAAGCGGTGAACATATCCAGAGACATCGAAACAGTTGAAAGGTCCTCGGCATCCTCGGCTCCGGTGTTGGTGTAGCAGCGCAGGGCGTCTCCAACGTCGTTGAGAACCGTCGCGCTCATAACCGTGTCAAGGTCAATCGCACAGAGAACCTCGCCAGATGCAGCGTCAAAGAGTATATTGCTGATTTTCGTGTCGTTATGGGTCACTCTGCAAGGGATGGTTCCATTTTCGACAAGGGCGGCAAAGTCAAGAATCTCTTTCCTCCTGGACTCAATCCAGCTGATTTCTTCCTTGCACTCCGCAACTCTTCCCACAGGGTCCTTCGCGAGAGTTTCGTCCCACTGTTGGAAACGCCACCTGAGGTTATGGAAACCTTTTATCACCTCCACAAGAGGCTCATTGAAGTCCGAAAGCAGCTCCTGGAAGCGTCCGATTCCCACTCCGCCCTGATAGGCAAGAGCCGGGGTGTCAGCCATCACGTAGGACGATGTCCCGTCAATGAATATGCACATAGCCCAGAATTCGCCCTCCTGGTCCTCGTAGTAGAGTTTTCCGTCCCTTGCCGGAACAACGGTAAGAGTCTCTCGGAGAGGGTTCTGCACCTTTTTCTTAATGTGGTTTGTCACTTTCCAGATGTTCTCCATCATAGCGGGAACATCCGGGAAAACAGACTTGTTCTTCCTCTGAAGGATGTAGTCCGGGGCATCTCCGGCGGTTTTCACGATGAGGGTGTCGTTGATAAAACCCTCGCCGAGAGGCTTGATGGAGACGATTTCGCCTTCAACAGCAAATTTTGAAACGATTTCAGTGTATTTATTCTGTTCCATTATGTAGTAGTTTTGTTATCAAATTAACGCGTCAGACCGCATTCAGAAGGCCACTATTTCAAGATGTCGTTCAGCACTCCGCTCGCAGTCTGGAACGCCCCAGCGCCTGCCCCCTGAATGACAAGAGGTGAAGGGTAGAAGTCGGTCCGGATGATGGCAGAGTTGTCGGTTCCGCAAAGGTTGTAGAGAGGATGGCCCTCCGGCACTTCCTTCAGGGCTATGCTTGCCTTGTACTTTGAGTCATCGCCTGCATATTCGGCCTCCAGGGAAGCCACAAAGCGCAGTCTGCAACCCTTTTCTGCAGCGGCTCTGAAACGCTCCGAGAAGGCTGCCTCATTTTCCTCCAAAAGTTTGTAGAACTCGTCCACCTTCACAGAGAAGAACTCAGGACCCAGCACAGGGGTCATCTCCACATCCTTCTCATCGACAGCCACACCGGCCTCGCGCGAGAGAATGAGAAGTTTTCTCAGAACATCCCTTCCGCTAAGGTCAAGCCTCGGGTCAGGCTCGGTGTAGCCCGCATCCTGCGCTGCACGCACCACCTGGGCGAAAGTCTGGGAGGCTCCACAGGCAGGACCGCCCGCGTAGGTGGAGTAGATGTAGTTCATCGTACCGCTCAGAACTGCCTCAATGCTGTGAATCCTGTCACCGGAGTTGATGCTGCGGGAAACGGACTCAAGAATCGGAAGGGCGGCTCCCACTGTGGTCTCATAGCGAAGCGACGCTCCGGTCTGCACTGCGGCGGCCTTGAGAGCGGAGTACTGGGCGTATGGGGCTGAGAAGGTGATTTTGTTGCAGGCGACTACTGAATATCCCCTGCGGAAAAGGTTTATGTATTTGTAGGAGATGTCGGAACTTGCGGTGCAGTCCACAAAGACTGAGTTCTCCATCGAAATCTCGGCAAGCGCCTTGAAATAGGCGTCGTCCTGCGCGGATTCTCCGGCATTCAAAAGCGACTCGACATCTTTCGCGGAAGAGATTGCAAGTCCCTCAGGCGCAATCACATAGTGCCTGCTGTTGCTGATTCCCACGACATTAAGCCTCTTTCCGGTACGCGCGGTGATTTTGTCCCTATTCTCTGCGATAATCTGCACGAGAGCGCGTCCCACGGTGCCGAATCCGGCGATGAAAAGATTTATTTCCCGAAGGGATGATTTCTCGAAAAACTCCTTGTGGATGCTAAGAACTGCCGAAGGGATGTCCTCCGATGGCACAATCACGGAAATGTTTCTCTCCGATGAGCCCTGGGCGATTGCACGAATCGGTATGCTCCGGCGGGAAAGTGCAGAAAGAAGCCTTCCAGTGGTGCCGGACTGGTTCATTATGTCGTCGCCCACAAGGCAGAGAATCGAGTAGCCGGTCTCCACCTTAAGCGGATTGAGTTTTCCAAGGGAAATCTCGTAGGCAAAGCACTTGTCGGCAGCTTCCTTCGCTTTTGGAGCATCGGCTTCCGAGACGGCGATGCACATTGTGTGCACGGAAGAGGCCTGCGTGATGAGGATAATGTTCACTCCGCTGCGGCTCAAAGTGTCGAAAAGCCTGCTTGAGAAACCAGGGATGCCCACCATTCCGCTGCCTTCAAGGGAGATGAGGGCTATCTTGTCGGAATTTGAGATGCCTATTATGTTGTCCTTGCTGCGCGGCGGGTTCTTTTCGATGAGAGTGCCCTTTCCATCCGGCTCGAAGGTATTCTTTACGAAAATCGGAATTCCCTGAGCGACAACAGGTTGTATTGTCGGCGGGTAGATAACTTTCGCTCCGAAGTGTGACAGCTCGAGGGCGGCGCGGTAGGAGATGTTGCTGATTGTGCGGGCGGCAGGGGCAAGGCGCGGGTTCGCCGTCATCATTCCCGGCACATCTGTCCATATTTCCAGAAGTCGCGCGTTGCAGCAAACGGCAAGAAGAGAGGCGGTGTAGTCCGAGCCTCCGCGGCCAAGCGTTGCCGTACGGCCCTGAGAATCGGAAGCAATGAAGCCCGGCACGACGAAAAGCGAGATAATCGCGTTCGAGTCAATAAGGCTCTTCACGGCCTCCTCGGTAGCTTTCATATCCACAGGCGGCGCACTCGGAGCGGCAACCTCCGCGGTTTCCGAGAGAGAAATCCTTTTCTCCACCTTGATGAGACCTCGCGCATCCACCCATTTGGTGGAAATTCCGAGCGAGGCGAGACGTGTCGCGATGATTCGCGTTGAAAGGATTTCTCCGAACGACATTATCGCGTCAAGACTCACCGGACTGAGCTCTCCAAGCAGATACACTCCGTGGGCAATGCTCCGAAGCGAAGAAAAATGTTCTTTGCAGAAATCCGTCATTTCCTCCTGCTTTTCCAGCGGAAGAAGTTCGCGGATTATGTCAATGTGCCTCTGCTGAAATTCCTCGATTACCTCTTCATACGCCTTGTCCTTTGCCGCGGCAAGATGGCCTATGCGAATCAGAGCGTCGGTAAATCCTTTTATCGCCGAGCAGACGAGCATCGTGCGGTCTCTTTCCACTGCGGAGGAGACGATGGAGGCAACTTTTGCCATTGCGGAGGCGTCAGCAACAGAGCTTCCGCCGAATTTGAGTACCTGCATATATTTATATTCTATTCAAAATTTCAGTTATGATTGCGCCAATCTGCTCATATTCAAGCAGAAAGCCGTCGTGCCCGAAGGCTGAGGTGATTTCCCTGTATTCTGCTCCGGGGATAGCCTGCGACATTTCCCTCACCTCGGAAGGCGGGAAGCAGCAGTCGCTGTCAATTCCGACCACGGTCGTGCGCGCAGTCACAGTTCCAAGCGCTGCACCCACTCCGCCTCTGCCCCTTCCGACATTCTGGCTGTCCACGCTGCGGGAAAGCGAATAGTAGGAGTAGGCGTCGAATCTGTCTGCAAGTTTATCTCCCTGGTGACGCTGATAGGAAGGCGACCTCTGCGCAAAAAGCGCGTCCTCGGATGGCTCAGCCTGGGTGCGGTTGTAGCCCTCGTAGCTGCGGTAAGAAAGCATTGCAACGGCGCGCGCCGCCTTCAGGCCATCGTGTCCGCCCCGAAGCGGGTTTTTCAAAGTTTCCGGATGGCGGAAGGTCGGGTCAGCCTCTAGACATAGCCTCTGAGCCTCCTCCCAGGCGCTGATCCACGGGGTAATGCGTGAGGAAGTTGCCATAAGAAGCGCCTCCCCTATCACTGACGGCTCCATAACCAGCCACTCCACAGCCTGAAACCCGCCGATGGAACTTCCAAGAAGAAAATCCACCCGCGAAATCCCGAGGCTCTTTCTCACAAGGATGTTGGCCCGAACCATATCCCGCACGGTAACCTTAGGAAAATCAAGAAGATATGGAAGAGAATCGCTCTGAGGCGCAACGCTCACCGAAGATGGGCCTCCAAGTGAAGTCTCGGGTGAGGGTCTAAACCCTGGCCCGCGAAGCGATGATGGCCCACTGGAGCCGTAGCAGGAGCCGAGCATATTGACGCAGACGACAAAATACTTCTTGGGGTCAATCACTTTCCCCTCGCCCACCATTCCGTTCCACCAGTCCTCGGGGTCGGAATTCGCCGTGAGGGCGTGGCAAATCCAAATCACCTTCCGCCCCAGAGGAGTTCCCTCCGAAGTGTGAAAAGCGACCTTCAGCGAAGGAAGGCTTCCCCCCGCCTCAAAATCAAATGTATGATTAAAAACAATTTCCCGATAAATCATCGCTGCCATTAACACTAATTCGCCTAAACACAACCCCACTTCAATTCAAAACCCGTCCCCACAAGAAAACGAAATCCAACAAATTTATAAATAAATCCCCAATTCTACAACCCGCAGCGCCTATAGGAATTTTCCTGTGACGCTCTCCGGGCACGAACGGATGGCGGAGGGAGTGCCGGAAGCTACGATACGGCCACCCTGCGAACCTCCGCCCGGGCCCATATCTATCACATAATCAGCGTTTCTGATGACGTCCAAATCGTGCTCGATTACCACCACAGTGGCCCCGTGGTCAATCAAGCTCTGGAATACGGACAGCAGACTCATTACATCCAAAGGGTGCAGACCGATGGTCGGTTCATCGAAGACAAAGACCGAATCGCTCTGCCCGCGCCCCATTTCACTCGCAAGTTTCAGCCTCTGCGCCTCACCTCCCGACAGGCTCGGAGTCTCCTCCCCCAGAGTGAGATAGCCAAGTCCCAAATCTTTCAACACCTGCATCCTCTGACGTATCAGCTTCAGGTCCGCACAAGCGCAAAGAGAATCATTTATGTCCATAGCCATCAGCTCCGGCAGGGAATGAAACTCTCCCGCGGCATTCTCCCTGCGGATACTCTCCGCAGCACGCGAGTACCTCGACCCGCGGCAGGCAGGACAAGGCACATCCACGTCCGGAAGGAATTGAACGTCAAGACTTATCACCCCCGTGCCGTCACAGGTCGGGCAGCGAAGCTTACCGGTATTGTACGAGAAATCGCCGTCCTTGAGACCCTGTTTGCGAGCCTCGGGAGTCTTTGCGAACACCTTGCGAAGCTCATCGTGGACATTCGCGTAAGTCGCCACCGTAGAGCGGATATTGATGCCGATAGGTGAAGCGTCTATAAGTTTGACCTGTCTGATGCCCTCCGCTTCAATCGACCGCACGTGGCGCGGCAAAGCGGAATGTGAACAGAATGCTTGAAGCGCAGGCACAAGACTTTCCAGAACCATCGTCGTCTTGCCGGAGCCTGAAACGCCCGTCACGACGGTAAGCCTCCCGCGAGGAATCTCCACATCCAAAGGGTGCACAGTGTGAATCGCTTCCGTGGACATCCGAATCCTCCCCTCGCTGAATATCTTGCCCTGGTCAATCGGCTCCCGGACCCTCATTGTAGCCTCCTCGCCGAGAAAAGGTCCAATCTTCGACTGCTTATTCTTCCGTATTTCATCCAATCCTCCCTGCGCAATAACACTTCCGCCCTGCGAGCCGGCTCCCGGGCCCATCTCGACAAGATAGTCCGACTTCGAGAGAATCTGCGTGTCGTGGTCAACGAGAATCACGGAATTTCCGTCCGCAACCAGGTCGTCCATCACTCCGCAGAGCCCGACGATATTCGCCGGATGAAGTCCGATCGAAGGCTCGTCAAGCACATACAGCACGCCCGTAGTGCGGTTTCGCACGGCCCGGGAGAGCTGCATACGTTGCCTTTCTCCGGTTGAAAGCGTGGAAGCCGCGCGGTCAAGGGCGAGATAGCCGATACCTAGGTCCATCAGCCGGCGGGCAGTGTCCTGGAAAGAGGCGCAGATGCTCTCCGCCATCGGCCGCATCTCGGAGGGAAGAGTCTCGGGCACGCCCCTCACCCAAACTACCAGCTCAGAAAGCGTCATAGAGCAGGCCTCGGCCAAAGTAAGTCCCCTCAAGCGAGGCGCCCTGGCCTGTTCGCTAAGCCGGCTTCCGCCGCAGTCCGGACAAGCCTCTGTGCGCAGGAATTTTTCCACTCTCTTCATTCCCTTCTCGTCCTTGACCTTGCTCAGAGCGTTTTCAACGGTGTAGACTGCATTGAAATAGGTAAAATCAAGTTCGCAGGCATCGTTGCTTCCCTTTGGGTGGTAGAAAATGTGCTTTTTCTCGGCGGGGCCGTGAAGAACTATATCTTTCTCCTTGTCTGTCAATTTGTTATATGGTATGTCGGTGCGGACTCCCATTGCCCTGCACACGTCCTTCATCAGCGACCACATCAGCGAGCCCCAGGGAGCCACGGCGCCGTCGTCAATACTCAAGTTTTCGTCCGGAATCAGAGTGGACTCGTCCACCGTGCGCACCGTACCAGTACCGCTGCATCTGGGGCAGGCGCCCTGACCGTTGAAGGAAAGTTCCTCGGCAGATGGGGCGTAGAAATGCTCTCCGCACTCGGGGCAGACGAGTTCTTTGCCCGCTGCGACGAGCAATGTCGGCTCCAGATAGTGCCCGTTCGGGCAGCGATGTGAGGCAAGGCGGGAGTACATCAGCCTGAGGCTGTTAAGCAGTTCAGTGCCTGTCCCGAAGGTGCTGCGGATGCCGGGGATGCCGGGACGCTGGTGAAGAGCCAGGGCAGCAGGCACATAGAGGACCTCGTCCACATCGGCCTTGGCTGCCTGAGTCATTCTGCGACGCGTGTATGTCGAAAGGGATTCGAGATAGCGTCTGGAGCCCTCGGAATAGAGGACGCCAAGGGCGAGTGATGATTTTCCGGAACCGGAGACGCCGGCAATGCCGACAATCTTCCCAAGCGGGATGTCCACGTCCACATTTTTCAGGTTGTGCACCCTCGCACCCCTTATCTCGATTTTGTCTGGCTGCTGCATAATTTTATAAATATTAAAAACTGACTCCACACATACGCAAATATACTTTATTTTATAGAAAAGAGGGTGACCAAAAAGTCAAAAATTGACTTTTGGTCACCCTCATATAGATTCCTTAACCCCCGCAGAGTCTGCGACCCCTATAGGGGTATGCCTAGAAACTCAATGAGACTTTACCCATAAAGTTAATCGGCGCCTGCGGGAATACCCCTATGCTGCTGATGTCTGCGCCGTCGCTCTGCCTGAGGGCCTTGCTCCAGACGGCTCCGTCGGCGTAGTAAAGATTGTTGAAGAGGTTGTTGATGTAGAAGCCTAAACGAATGGCTCCGCCGTGAGCGAAGACACCGCCGAATGCTCCGCCTTCAGACCTTTTCCCGAGCGCGAACTCGTGGGTGAGGGAGAGATTGGAGACGAAGTAGCGCGGAATTGCGCGGTCATTAGACTCGGTGTTGTCGATGTACTGCTTGCCTACGAATTTGCCGTTGATGGAGAGAGTCGTAGTTTTGAGAGAATTGTTGCAAATCGTTGCAAACGGAGTGAATCCGAGCTGAACCATCCCCACAACGGAAGGCGACATCAGCATCGTCGTTTTTCCAAATTCCACCTCCTTCTGGAGCGGCTTCCAAGAGGCGTCGTAGAGGGCCTCGCCGTTGTCGTCACAAAGGGAGAAAGTCTCCGTATAGTCCAGGACCTTGTTAAGGCTAAGGGTGAGGTTTGCGCTCAGGCTCAGCCACTTCCACGGGTTGTATGCTCCAGAGAGCTCCACTCCCCTTCTGTAGGCCCTGCCCACGTTGTCTTTAATCGGATAGCCCGAGTCGGAGAGCCTTCCAGTGTCCAAAAGCATATCCCAGTATTCCATAAAATAGAGGTTAGCTGAAACCACGGCGACAGGGCAGCTCCACTCGTAGCCGATTTCAACGTCCACCATCTCCTCGGGGCGAACTTCTCCGCCCTTTCCTGCCTCAAGATTCTCCTTTATGTCAGAGCGGCCCGGCTCCCTGTGTCCCTGAGCGGCGCTGATGTAGGCTTTGTGGCCGCCCCAGTTGAAACTCAGGCCCGCACGCGGATTGAAAAACAGCCAGTTGTTGCTGTAACCCATATCGGTGTTGTCGTCGTCGCCCACGCCCCACATAGAAAGGTTGACATCCCTAAGCTGAAGGTCAACATATGCCGTCATCCACTCCAGAGGGCTGTATTCCGCCTTGAAATAGGCATTGTACTCCTGCTTGATGGCGTGGTTGAGATACCAGAGATTTTCGCTATTGAACTTGTCGTAGGTCATTCCGTCCGCGCCAGTCCAGTCTGTGCCGAGTTCCCGGCTCCAAAGGACTCTTCCGAAGTGGTTTCCGCCGTAGCGTGACCAGCTGAGGCCGCCCGTGAGGTCCAGCTGGTCATTTTTCCAGCTGAGGTCAGTTTTTGCCACCCAATAGTTGTTATCCATAACCTTGCGGATGATAAAGTCAGAAGTTGCAACTCCTTCAGGCGCGTATGCCTTCATACCGTATTTTTTGAACTTCTTGTCCGCCTTGTACTGCTCGTAGTAGCCGTCGCCTTTGGTAAAATTCGCCGTGGTGCTCCAAAGGAGTCCGCACGGGAAGGAATGGGTGTAGTTGAGCTGAAGGTGGTGCTGGGTGTAATTGTCGGTCTCGTTGTCGTAATAGAGTGTGGAACGGACCATCTTGTTTCCGTCCTTGTCGGTGAGATAGCTTCCGTCAGCGGCCCTCGCATAGTCATAGTATTCTCCGGCGCTGTTGTAGCGGCGGTTAGTCTCGTAGGAGGCAAGGTCAATTCCGTTCCAGGTGATGCCGCTGTGCTGGTTTCCCATAAGGTAGGTTGCCTTCACCGAGTTGTTCTCATTCATCCAGCCCAACACCGCAAGAGCCGACTGGACGTTTGCCTTGGCGTTTCGGATGTAGCCGTCGGTGTAGTTGTGGGAATAGGCTGCGTTGAAATAGACTCCGGATTTCGTGAGTCCGCTCCCGGCTGCAATTGTGGACGTGAGGGTGTTGTATGAGCCATAACCCACCTCGGCGTTTGCGAAGGGGTCAGCTCCGACAGAGGCCGTGCTCATATTTATGCTCGCGCCGAATGCTCCCGCGCCGTTTGCCGAGGTGCCGAGGCCCCTCTGAAGCTGCACTGAGGAAAGAATGGAGGTGAGAGAAGGGATGTTCACCCAGAAAACCTCCTGAGACTCCGAGTCATTGAGAGTTATACCGTTGAGAGTAACATTGGTCTGGGAGCCCTTGCTGCCTCGGATGGTCATCTTGGAGTAACCGAGTCCCGTGCCGCCCTCGTTGACAGAGACCACCGAAGGCTGAAGCGAAAGGGTCATCGGAAGAGAGTTCAGAGGGTTGGATTTAAGGAGCGCGTCCTTGTGAATCATTGTGTAGGTAACCGGAGTCTTGGCTCCTGCACGGGTTGCGACAATCACTGTGCTGTCGATTTTCTCGACCCTGACCGGCTCTCCGTCAGCATTTTCGCCGGTGGGACGGTTGTTCACCTCTTCAATTTCGGAAGATGATTTTTGATTTTCCCCCTCTGCCGAGAATGATGGGACAGACGGGATGAGGGTGCCGAGCACCGCTAAAATTAAAAAACCTCGCATAAAGCAATTAATTAGTTATTAATACTATACGAGGGGCCGGAATGTCGGCGGGACAGGAAAATGTCGCCGCGTGATTCCGCAATGAGATTATATGTGCATTCCCTTCGGCGGTATTGACCGCATCAGGTTCAATGGGTATGATCTCAACCCGAAGCCAACGCTTCGAGTACCCCTGCTATTTCCTTTTTACACCCCTCCCTTCTCTTCTGTAGGGGAAGTGGCGCTGTAGCGCCTGAGGGATTACTTTTCTTTTATAGTGACCTCATATAGCTGAGGCCAGAGCTTGCCGGTAAGATAGATTTTCCCGTCTGCGGGATTGTAGGCGATGCCGTTCAGCACATCGGTTTCGGGGGTGCGAAGCTGCTCTGGCAGAAGGCCTTCGCAATCCACAACTCCCTCGACAACACCGTTTTCCGGATTTATAATAACTATCTTATCAGTCAAATATACATTCGCCCAAATCCTCCCGTCAATCCACTCCAGCTCGTTCAGCATCCCGACGGATTTCTTTCCGTTTTTCACAACGATTCTTTTCTGAACTTTGAAATCGGCGTCCAGAAAGTAGATGTTTGAGCTTCCGTCGCTCATTATCAGAGACTTTCCGTCTGTCGTGAGCCCCCATCCCTCGCGGATGTTGGTGACAGTGCGCAGCAAACGGAAGGACTCGCTGTCATAGATAAGAGTCACGTAGTTTCTCCAGGTGAGAAGGTAAAGTTTCCCGTCGAAAATCTGAGAACCTTCTCCGAAATATCTCCCGTCAAGGTCGAAACGCCTCAGAGCCTTTCCGCTCTCAAGGTCAACTTCGGCGAAAAACGACTCTCCATATTGACCTGTGCTCTCGTAGAGGTGTCCGTCGTGGAAAAAGAGCCCCTGGGTGTAGGAGGAGGTGCTGTGGGGATAGGTCGCCACCACATCAACGGAATACTGCTTTGCCTTCACAGGAGCCTTATCCGCCCCTTTTCCGCCCCCTTTGCAGGAAGTGGAGAGAACCAGAGCCGCTACAATCAAGAGTATATTTTTGAAATATCCCATACGACAGGAAAAGCGTATTATTTCGTCTTGGTCTCAGCTGATTTTTTTGCAGCTGCTGTCCGGTGTTCCATTGCGGCTTTCACAAATGAAACGAAAATAGGCTGAGGGTTCTCCGGTGTGCTCTTGTACTCCGGGTGGAACTGTACACCGATAAAGAACGGATGGGTCGGAATCTCCACTATCTCAACGAGTTTCGTGTCAGGATTCTTTCCGGAAGCAATCAGGCCGGCCTTCTCGAAGAGTCCGAGATAGTCGCTGTTGAGCTCGTAACGGTGACGGTGACGCTCAGAGATTTTCTCCATTCCATAAATCTTACGTGCGAGCGAGCCTTCCTTGAGGAGGCAGTCGTATGCGCCAAGACGCATTGTACCGCCCTTTGACGTGGTGCTCTTCTGGTCCTCCATAAGGTTGATTACAGGGTAGGTCGTGGCTGGGTTGACCTCGGTCGAAGCCGCTCCGTCCATTCCGAGAACATTGCGGGCGAACTCTACGACGCACATCTGCATTCCGAGACAGATTCCGAAGAACGGAACATTGTTCTCCCTTGCATATTTTACCGAAGCGATTTTACCTTCCAGTCCCCTCTCTCCGAATCCAGGTGCGACGAGGATTCCGTCATAGTCCTTAAGAATCTCAGCGACATTGGCATCGTTGATGTTTTCGCTGTGGACATATTTCACTTTCACCTTGCATTCGTTTGCAGCCCCGGCGTGAACAAAAGACTCGAGAATACTCTTGTAGGCATCCTGAAGGTCGTATTTTCCGACAAGAGCAACGCTGACCTCGCTCTTTGGGTTGTCCAGTTTGTGAAGGAACTCGTTCCATTTCCCAAGGTTCGCCTCAGGAACGTCCTTGAGTCCGAAGTGGTTGAGAACCAAGCGGTCAAGACCTTCCTCGTGCATATTGAGAGGCACTTTGTAGATGGAGTCGGCGTCAATTGACTGAATGACGTGACCAGGTTTCACGTTGCAGAAAAGTGCGACTTTTTTCCTAAGTTCAGGTGAAAGGTTGTATTCGGTTCTGCAGACGATGATGTCGGGCTGAACACCGGACTGCTGGAGCGCCTGTACAGAGTGCTGGGTAGGCTTTGTCTTGAGCTCCTTTGCTGCCTTGAGGTATGGCACAAGGGTGAGGTGGATAGTGACGCAGTCCTCCTCGGGGAGTTCCCACTGAAGCTGACGAACGGCCTCCACAAACGGCTGGGACTCCATATCTCCCACTGTACCGCCGATTTCGGTGATGATGACGTCGTAGTCCTGAGTCTTGGAGATGAGCATCATCCTTCGTTTGATTTCGTCGGTGATGTGAGGAACAATCTGCACGGTCTTTCCGAGATATGCGCCCTCCCTCTCCTTGCTGATTACGGTGTGATATATTTTTCCTGTAGTTACGTTATTCGCCTTGGAGGTGTAAACGCCGAGGAACCTCTCGTAGTGTCCGAGGTCGAGGTCTGTCTCGGTGCCGTCTTCGGTCACATAACACTCTCCGTGTTCGTAGGGATTAAGAGTTCCCGGGTCGATGTTGATGTAGGGGTCGAACTTCTGGATGGTGACTTTCAATCCTCTTGCTTGAAGAAGTTTTGCCAATGAGGCAGCGATGATGCCTTTTCCCAGCGATGAGGCAACGCCTCCGGAAACGAATACGTACTTTGTGTTCATATTTTATTTATTGGTTTTGCATAAAGTTTCCCGGCCCAAAGCCTAACTGGATTTATTCAAAAAGGAGAAGGAACCTTCCCAAAAAGAAAAATCCTGTTGAAAGTGTTTCCTTCCAACAGGGGCACAAATGTACTGCTTTTTCCGCGCCCCACAAAATTATTTTCCCTCAAATCACGAAAATTTTACAAGTCCATTTTCCCGTCTACAGACACCCCTGAAGCCCATTGTCTTGTTAATTAAAAATTTACTAACTTTGCGCGGTTTTTCCCCTAACGGGACTCGTCCCCGGGAATGACTGAAAAGTCCCGAAGGGGCCGCGACCCTGGAGAGGCGACTACCAATGAAAATGACAAAAAAACGTTAACAAAATGAATTTGTACTATACTGTGATGGTTACGATGGCGGTACTCGCCGTTTTCGTATTCATTATGCTGTTCTATTTCAAGGCTGGCTACGGATACCTGTCAACTAACAAATGGGGACCGACTATTCCGAACAAAGCCGCTTGGATCATAATGGAAGCTCCGGCGTTCTTCTTCCTTCTTTATTATACGGTAAAATTCGGAGTGAGCGGCCTGGGAGCCGGACTTGGCTTGAACGGAACAGTGAACGGATGCTGCACAGGAGTGCTCTACGCGATGGCAGGACTCTTCCTCCTTCACTATTTCCAGCGCTCCTTCATATTCCCGCTTCTTATGAGGGGAAAGAGCCGCACTCCTATCGCGATTATGGCTATGGGTATGGTTTTCAACACCGTTAACTCATTCCTCATCGCCGGATGGATTTTCGGCATCCCCGGACTTATGGAGGCTCAGGCACCGGAAGGCTACTACAAGCTGTCCTGGTTCTGGGACCCTCGTTTTATAATCGGAACGGTAATTTTCTTCACCGGAATGGGGATCAACCTCCATTCAGACCACGTGATAAGACATCTGAGAAAGCCGGGCGACACAAAGCATTACATCCCGAAAAAGGGTATGTACAAATATGTTACTAGCGCGAACTATTTCGGTGAGCTCGTCGAGTGGATTGGCTACGCGATTCTCACCTGGTCACCGGCAGGACTGCTTTTCGCCGTCTGGACTTTCGCCAACCTCGGTCCGAGGGCTAAATCACTCACCGAGAAATATGAGCAGGAGTTCGGAGAGGAGTACACCTCCCTTCACAAGAAGAACCTGATACCATTCGTGTGGTAAAAGCCGCAGATTACGCATTTTTTGAAAATATATCCACAACACACATAAACTACTCTGACTTAACGAATAAACTCAAACTGATATGAGCGAGATTTTCACTCCATATAAATTAGGCCCGATTGAACTGAGGAACAGAACAGTTCGTTCCGCAGCATTCGAGGGTATGGGAAAGGGCAACGCCCCGACCGAGGAACTCATCAATTACCACACTGCAGTTGCACGTGGAGGTATCGGTATGACCACAGTAGCGTACGCTGCCGTGTGCCAGAGCGGAATCAGTTTCGACTCCCAGCTTTGGATGAGGGAAGAGATTGTCCCTGAGCTCAAAAAGCTCACCGATGCAGTGCACGCGGAGGGCGCAAAGGTCAGCATCCAGCTCGGCCACTGCGGAAATATGACTCACCGCCGCACCTGCGGACAGACTCCGATCGGAGCCAGCTGCGGATTCAACCTCTACTCCCCCACTTTCTACCGCAAGATGACCCAGAAGGACATCGATTTCGTGGTGAAGTCGTTCGGAGACGCGGTTCGTCTTGCAATCAAGGCGGGATTCGACGCCGTTGAGATTCACGCCGGACACGGCTACCTCATCTCCCAGTTCCTCTCCCCTTACACCAACCATCGTCACGACCGCTACGGCGGAAGTCTCGACAACAGGATGAACTTTATGAGGGAGTGCGTCAGCGAGGCTGTTAAGGCGGCTGACGGGAAAATCGCCGTCACTGCAAAGCTAAACACCCGCGACGGTTTCAGAGGCGGCCAGGAAGTGGACGAGCTGATTGAAGTTGCAAAGGAGCTTCGCCGTCTGGGGGTCAACGCAATCGCGCTTTCAGGAGGATTTGTGAGCCGCGCTCCTATCTATGTTTTCAGGGGAGAATTCCCGACGAAGGCCATCGCGCACTATATGCCGGCTTCCTTCTGGTGGCTCAAGATATGTCTTCACATCGGGGCCTGGGCAGTCTGCCCGCCGGTTCCTTTCAAGCACCTTTTCTTTATGGAGGATGCTCTGAAATTCCGCGAGGCGATGCCGGATTTCCCGTTCATCTACGTGGGAGGAGTCACTACCGGAGAAGATGCGCGCAAGGTTCTTGAAAACGGCTTCCCGCTCTTCCAGATGGGTCGTGCAGTGCTTGAGGACACGGATTTCGTAAACAAGCTCAAGGCTGACGAGAACCACTGCAGCGGCTGCACGCACTCGAATTTCTGCGTCGGCAGGATGTACTCCAAGTCAATGCAGTGCCACAAGCATTGCGAGGACATCACTCCGGCTCTCGAAAAGGAAGTGAAGAAGATTGAAAAGCGCAACGAAAAACGTGAGCGCAAAGCAGGATATTTAAAATAGGCAAAACGGTTTGTCGCGCCCGAAAGGGTGAGGAAAGTCCGGGCAGGAAAGGGCATCCCGCAGTGGAAAGCACTGATGGAGGTAACTTTATGACTGCTGTAACAGAAAATAACCGCTGCACAAAGGTCCGGGTACGCCCCCGAGAGGGGGAACGGCCCAGCCGCAGCAAGGGTGAAAACGCGAGGTAAGAGCTCACGACCGGCAGTGGCGACACTGTCGGGGTACGGCACCGGGACCTGCAAGACCAAATATATCGGTAATTAAGGGCTGCCCGCCCGCTGCCGAGGGGTAGGTTGCGAAGATAAATGACAGACTAAAACAGAACCCGGCTTACGGTTTTGCCTTAAATTAAAAGGAGTGACGAGGTCCAACGACCCGGTCACTCCTTTATTTTTATCATTAAAAATCGCGACTACATACACCTGTCATTACAGCCCGTATTAACCGCCTAGGACTTGGCGAGAATCAGGCTGCGGCAGAGGGTGGAGATGTTGTCTGTGACAAAATCCGGTGCGTGGAACTCCGGATTGAGGGAGTTCTTTTCCTCTGCCTCCACCTTGCGGGCAGTCTCGAGAGTTGTTTCGCCGGAAAGGACCAAAACGCCCACGGCTCCGGCATTGTAGGCCATCGCTGTGTCGGTGTAAATGCGGTCACCGGTCATAACGATTTCATCAGCCTTGAGGCCGTGCCTTGCCATAATCCCCCCGAGCATATTCGGGTCAGGCTTTCCGAGAGTGATGTCTGGACGGCGGAGGGTTGCGTGATAGATGCACTCGCACAAGGAACCGCAGTCAACAAGGACAGTCCTCTGGTCGGTCGGGCAAACGCGGTCAGGATTGGTTGCAACATACGGAACTCCCTGTGAAGCCCACCAGGCAGCCCTGCATAGCCTCGAATACTCAAGTGTCGGGTCAAAGGCCACGACTAAAACGTCCGGACGGTCATCCGGAGAGTCAGTGCAGGAGACAAAACCAGCCTTCTCAAACTGCGAGACCATCGACGGGGTGCCGAGCAGGAAAAGACGGCGTGCCCCAGGGTGATTTGCCTTAATCCAATCAATCGCAGCAAGCGAAGTCGTATAGACGTTCTCCTCCCCTGCTTCGATTCCCATTTTCGCAAGTTTCGAAATATAATCCGCAACGGAGCGGGTCGGGTTATTCGTAAGAAACGAATATCCGATTCCGTTTTCGCGAAGAGAGCGAAGGGTGTCAATCGTAAAAGGGAAAAGGGTGGAACCCATATATATGGTTCCGTCCATATCAAAGGCTATATGCTTGATTTTCTTAAGTTTAGTCTTATCCTCCGGAGAGAGTTCAGGAAGATTTCCGTCTTTTTCCAAATATTCTGTCATAGCTTATTATTATTTGTCAATTCAGTTTCCCGTGAAAGGGTTGATTTCGCTTTTATAAAAAATCGCATTCGAAACGAAGAAATTTCCGTATCTGAGCTAAATTTACCGGCAAATTTAGTAACTTTGTACAAATGTGCGCAACAAAATGTCATTAGCGACAGGATGAGGCGCCGTAACGAGAAAAAAATCATAAAATCAGCTTCCCAAAATGGAAAAGCATAAGAACAACGAGTTCGATGTCATCATCATCGGAGGAGGTGCTACGGGTGCAGGTACTGCCCGTGACTGTTCGCTTCGCGGACTGAAAGTGCTTCTTATCGAAAGGAACGACATCGCTACAGGTGCGACAGGACGTAACCACGGACTCCTCCACAGTGGAGCAAGGTATGCCGTGACAGACACGGAATCCGCCTCCGAGTGCATCAGAGAGAACCAAATCCTCAGAAAAATCGCTCGCGGATGCGTCGAGCAGACAGAGGGACTTTTCATTACCCTTCCGGAAGACGACCTCGCATATCAGGCAAAATTTGTCGAATCCTGCAACAAGGCAGGCATCAAGGCAAAGGTAATCGACCCTAAAGAAGCCATCGCAATGGAGCCGGCTGTGAATCCGGACCTTATCGGCGCCGTTGTGGTGCCGGACGGCGCTGTGGACCCGTTCAAGCTCACGGCGGCGAATATGACCGATGCGAAGATTCACGGGGCCAAGGTCCTGACCTACAGCGAGGTAATCGAAGTCGTAAAGGAAGGCAACACCGTTAAGGGCGTAAAAATCCGCAACAAACGTACGGGAGACGTTGACACGTTCTACGCTCCCGTGACAGTCAACGCCGGCGGAATCTGGGGACAGGGAATCGCTGAGATGGCAGGAGCAAGCATTACGATGTTCCCGGCAAAGGGCTCCCTGCTCATTTTCGGCCACAGGGTGAACAACATTGTCATCAACCGCTGCCGCAAACCGGCGAACGCTGACATTCTCGTTCCGGGCGAAACCATCTGCCTCATCGGAACCACCTCAGACAGGGTTCCGCTTTCCGAAGTGGACAAAATCAGAGTGACCCCCGAGGAAGTTAAAATCCTCCTTGAAGAGGGTCAGAAACTCGCCCCGAGCCTTGCACAGACCCGAATCATCCGCGCCTACTGCGGTGTGAGACCGCTCGTCGCAGCGGACAATGACCCTTCGGGAAGAAACATCAGCCGCGGAATCGTTCTTCTGGACCACGAGACGAGGGACGGAATCTCAGGCTTCATCACCATTACAGGCGGAAAACTTATGACCTACCGCCTTATGGCAGAGTGGGCGACCGACCTTGTGTGCCGCAAACTCGGAGTTCACAAGGGCTGCGTAACGGCTCAGAGGGCTCTTCCCGGTTCCGATGACCGCAGCATAGAGACATCATCTTCACGTCCGCTTTCCGACAAGGATGAGAGCCTCATCTGCGAATGCGAAAAGGTTACGCTTCAGAAGGCAGAAGATGCCATTGACCATCTTCAGGTGACAAATATGGTGGACCTTCGCCGCAGAACACGTCTCGGAATGGGAACCTGCCAAGGAGAACTTTGCGCCTGCAGAGGTGCCAGCCTGCTTGCCCGCAAGAAGGAAAATCCGACAAGGGCAAAGGACGATCTGAAAGCGTTTATGAATGAAAGATGGAAGGGAATATACCCTATCTGCTGGGGCGACTCCCTCAGAGAAAACGAATACACGCAGTGGATTTATTCACACGAAATTTAGAAAGCACTGGTTTTTCGAAACTTAAATTAGGAATATGCAATTTGACACTATAATAATCGGTGGCGGTCTGACAGGACTTCTGTGTGCTCTCCGCCTTCAGGAAAAGGGACAGAAATGCGCCATCATTTCTTCCGGCCAGTCAGCTATGCACTTTTGGTCCGGGTCGTTTGACATTCTGAACCGCCTAAGTGACGGCCAGGAGGTGGACTCCCCTTTCGAGGCAATGAAAAATCTGCCTTCGGAACACCCCTACTCAATAATTGGAGCTGAGAATGTGAAGAAATACATTGAGGAAGGCGTGAAGCTTTTTGAGAGCGTGGGATGCCATTTGGACTCTCCCGAAGACGAGAAAAACATCTGGAGGGTAAGTTCGATGGGTTCGGTCAAAAAGTGCTATCTCACCCTTAAAGACATACTCACAGCCCCGTCTGAGGAAGGAAAAATCTGCAACAAAGCTCTCGTCGCCTCACTTGACGGTTTTCTTGACTTCAACACCGAGTTCATCTCAAAGGCTTTGGAAGATTCCGGAAGCCCGTGCAGAACAATCACTATCCATCTCGACGCTCTGAAGAAACTGCGCAAAAGCCCGACGGAGATGAGAGCGACGAACATCTCACGGGTGCTCGACCGTCCGACATTCAAGGAATACATCTCCCAGATTAAGGAGAAATACGATGGCGAAGACCTCATAGTTCTTCCGGCCATATTCAATCTTCAGGACGCGGCGGACGCGGTTCAGGTCGGCAAGGTTATGAACACATCCGTACGTTTCGTGCCAACACTTCCCCCATCTGTGCCGGGAATCGAGGTTCAGAGGGCACTCACAGACCTTTTCTGCAGCCGCGGAGGCACTCTCCTCAAAGGCGACACCGTAACCTCAGGCACATTCTCCGACGGCAGGCTCGATTCCATCCGAACCTCCAATATCCCTGACATCGAATTCCGAGCCGACAACTTCGTTCTCTGCAGCGGAAGTTTCTTCAGCAAGGGACTTGTTGCCGAAAAGGACAGGATCTACGAGGGGGCGCTCGGAGTTGACGTTGAAGCTCCGGAGGATCGCAAGGAATGGTTCGACGCAAATGATTTCTTCGCAAAACAGAACTACATCGGATTTGGTGTTAAAACCGCTCCGGGAGAGGGGCTCAAGGCTCTGCGCGAGGAGAAAACAGTGGAGAATCTTTATGTTGCCGGTGCAATCCTGGGAGGATGCAACGCTCTGTATGAGGGCTGCGGCGGCGGAGTATCCATAAGTTCCGCCTTTTATGCTGCCGACAGCATTTTGGGCTAAACATCCATTAAAACCCCGCAGAAAGACTCTTCGTAGAATTTTTCTCCTGAAAATTCAGACAAAATAGATTCAGAAAATGAAAAAGCACAACATAGCAGACAATAACTTTGAGCAGTGCCTCAAATGCACGATTTGCACGGTATATTGTCCGGTGGTTCCGGCAAATCCTCTTTACCCAGGTCCGAAACAGGCAGGACCTGACGGAGAGAGGCTGCGCCTAAAAAATAAATCCTACTATGACAAAGCCCTAAAATACTGTCTCAACTGCAAGCGGTGCGAGGTGGCTTGTCCGTCAGGTGTAAGGGTCGCTGACATAATCCAGAACGCAAAACTCACATACGGAGCCCACGTTCCGTCGCTACGTGACATAGCCCTCGGAAGCACCGACCTTATGGGAGCAGTTGCGACAAAAATGTCGGGCATCGTGAATCCGGTTTTGCATAACAATGTGACCAAGAATCTTATGCACACCTTCGTAGGAGTGGACCACCGCAGAACACTCCCTTCCTACGCAAGCGAAACCTTCGAAAAATGGTTCAAGAAGAATGCGAAGGCTGCCCAGGAAGCATTCCCGGAGCACATCAACTACTACCACGGCTGCTACGCGAACTACAATTATCCGCAGCTCGGACGCGATTTCGTTAAGGTTATGAACGCGTTGGGAGTGGGCGTGAGACTGCTTGACGGCGAGAAATGCTGCTCGATTGCAGCCATCTCCAACGGACTGTCGGGAGTTGCAACGAGCAATGCCAAGAAGAACATTGAAGTGATGGAAAAGGCGCTCAGAGAGACCGGGGACCCGATTGTGGGAGTTTCTTCCACCTGCTGCCTCACGATAAGAGACGAATATCCTCACCTTTTGGGACTTTCCACGGACTCGTTCCGCGACAGTTTCGACCTTGCAACGAAGTTCATCTTCAAAAGAATTTCAGAAGGCAAGGCGCAGTTTAAGTTCAAGAAGGATTATAAGGCAAAAATAGCCTACCACACCCCTTGCCACCTGGAAAAACTCGGCTGGCAGCACTTCTCCATCGCGCTTCTTCGCGCCATACCTGGCGTGGAACTCACGGTTCTGAAGAGCAACTGCTGCGGAATATCAGGAACATACGGGTTCAAGAAAGAGAACTACGAGACTTCACAAGCTATCGGTAAACCGCTTTTCGACCAGATTGCCTCAGTCGCCCCGGACTTTGTCTCCTGCGACTGCGAGACCTGCAAATGGCAGATAGAGATGTCCACCGGCTTCAACGTAAAACATCCTATCAGCGTTCTTGCCGAAGCCATCGAGGATTAAACTATTGCAGGAAAGAGTGGTCAAATAAATTTTACGCAATAGCGAAAGTTCCAGAAAATTTAGCATATGGCAGGACAAACCATAGATATTGAGAAGATTCTCGCTAAAAAATTCCACGGAAAGACTCCGAGACTTATAGTGTGGCTGATACGTCGCCTTCTTCACGAAGATTACGTCAACGGCTACCTCAGCCAAGGGTACGAAGGTGTGGAATTCTGTGAGAACACAATCAAATACCTTAACATAACATTGAAGGTGCAGGGGTTGGAAAATATCCCCACCGACGGCCGATACACTTTTGTTTCCAATCACCCGCTGGGCGGAGTGGACGGAGTTGCGCTTGCCGGAATAATCGGCAGACGTTTCGACGGGAAAATCCGAATGATGGTGAACGAGTTTCTGATGCACCTGGAAGGCCTTGCCCCCCTCTGCATCCCGGTTCATGCGAAAGTGAAGACAAAAGGCTCCGAAATCGGCAATCAGAACAGAGACCTTCCTCGGCTTACGAATGACATTTTTGCCTCTGACAATCAGATTCTTATGTTCCCTGCCGGGCTTTGCTCCAGGAAAAGGGGCGGCGTGATAAAGGACCTCGAGTGGGGTAAGGTGTGCATAAAGAAAAGCGTTGAATATCAAAGAGATATAGTTCCAGTTCATTTCATCGGCGAGAACTCGTCGCGGTTTTACAGGGTCGCAAACCTCTCAAAGGCCCTGCATCTTAAATTCAACATTGCGATGGCGTTTCTCCCTGACGAGCTCTACAAGGCTCAGGGCAAGACCTATCGCATAATTTTTGGAGAGCCTATCCCGTGGGAGACATTCGACAGGAGCAAAACTGCAAAAGAGTGGGCCCAGGAGATGAAAGACAAGGTATATGAACTTGAGTGGAAGGCAGAAGAGGAAAAATAAACTGCATCTCCCCTATATTCAGTAATCTAATACTTCGAATAAAATATGGAAGAAATAATTGCGCCGGTGGATGTTCAGCTTCTTGAGAGCGAACTTACCCAGGACAAGAAACTTCGCAACACAAATAAAGGCGGCAACGAGCTTTATATCGTCACCGCACAGAACTCCCCCAATGTAATGAAAGAAATCGGACGTCTTCGCGAGGAGGCGTTCAGGACAGCGGGAGGCGGCACGGGCGAGAGTCTGGACATCGACTCGTTCGACACGATGGACCCGCCTTGCAAGCAGCTCATTGTCTGGGACCCGGACAACAGGGCCATCATCGGCGGCTACCGCTACATCTTCGGCACGAATGTGCGTCTTGACGAAAGCGGTCAGCCGATAATCGCCACCACTCACCTATTCCATTTCTCTGATAAATTCATCAGGGAATATCTTCCGCAGACAGTTGAGCTCGGCCGCTCGTTCGTCAGCCAGCGCTACCAGAACGGAGAGATGGGAGTCAAAGGAGTGTTTGCGCTGGATAACCTCTGGGATGGTCTGGGAGCTATTATGATGCTCCGTCCCGGAATGCGCTACTACTTCGGCAAGATGACAATGTATCCGTCATTCAACCGCTACGGGCGCGACCTCATCCTGCATTTTCTGAAAAAGCATTTCGCGGACACGGAAAATCTCGTTACGACCCGCAACCCGGTGAAGATTGAGACTGATACTGCCCTTATGGACAAAGTTCTTTGCGAGGAGGGATTCAAAGAGGATTACAAAATCCTCAAACGCGAGGTACAGGCGCTCGGAGTGAACATACCGCCGCTTGTGAATAGCTATATGGGCATCTCCCCTTCCCTGAAGGTTTTCGGAACCGCAATCAACGATGAGTTCGGAGATGTGGAGGAGACTGGAATCCTGGTGGATTTCAACGACATCTACGAAGAAAAACGTTCTCGCCACGTGGATTCGTTCATTAAGGAATGCATCGAGAAAATAAAGGAACGTTTCCCGACGACTTTCGAGAATTTTGAAGGCGAGATTGCTCAGAAGATTACAAAACGGAGGGAAGAGAGAGCGGAGAGAATAGCAAAACGCCGCGAGATGCGCTCTGAGCAGCACGAGAAAAGAAAAACGTCACGAAAAAATAGTAAATAAAAAAATGATGGTTGAAGACCATCATTTTTTATTTACCCTTTTTATAAGCGCCGTCGTCTCATCAGATGGCGCTTCCTCTTTGGACTGATTCAGCCACTCGAGAGAGAGGTCATTTGCTCCCAACATAAAGCATCCCAGCCCGATGTTGTACTCAAGTTTCGCTCTCAGGAACGAATCCTTGGTATTTTCAAGAAGCGACATCCATTTCTTTATTGCCGAATCCCATTTGAAATCAAGAGCATCGTCCAGCGCGCTCCCCCAGTCTTCCGTGTCTCTGTACCAGATTCCGAACTGCTCGGCCTTCCACTGCGGAGTGAACGAAGAGGAAATTTTGTTTGCAATGCTTTTCCCGCTAGCCTCCGGGTCGCTTCCGGCGTCAGCAGCAATGGTGAAAGTCTTAACTGCAGAATTGTCCGACCCGCTGAGGGCATCGTAGCAGTAGAGAGGAAGCGTGAAAGATTCACTCTTGTAGCCGTCGGCCAATTCCCCGGCGCGTCCCAAAAGCATAAGCACATCCGCATCCGTTTTAAGCGTAAGGCTCACAAGAGAGTCTGCGGAGGACATCGCGGAGTAGCTGTCGTTATACTCAATAGTGTAAAGCGACGTCGAATCGCTCTCAGGGTAGGCAGCGTCAAGTCTGTCTGCAAGAGTTGAGCAGAGTGCCGATGTGAGCTGCATTTCCTCCTGACTCAGACCGTATGGGTAGACAATCGCCACGCGTTTCCCTGTGAGGTCAAGACCCGAAGAGGAAGGATGACGCATTTCAAGCGTCACATCGTAAAGTTGCGGCGAACATCCGGCGAGGCAGACTACCGCAAGAATAAGCGTAAAATACTTCTTTAGCATAATACTTCAATAAAGTCGGCGGTGAGGTCGTAATCATCAGCGGCTGTTATGCGGACATTGATAAATTTTCCCACAAGCGACTGAGGGTCAACACTGCCGAACAAATCCGGAGAGTATTTTACAAGAATCTCGCCATCGACTTCCGGAGACTCGAATTCACTTCTGCAAACAAGCACATTCTGGTCAGCAAACCAGGAATCCACCAGAACTTTCAGCTCACTCCCCACGCGAGAGAGGTTGTACTGAAGCGAAATTTCTTTCTGAAGAGTCATCAGTTCGTCGTAACGTTTTTGTTTTGTGCTCTGACGAACAGTATCCTTAAAATGCTTCGCGCCGTATGTTCCCTCTTCCTCCGAGTAGGTAAATGCTCCGAGTCTTTCGAAATGCGCGTCACGCACAAAGTCCAGAAGCTGTTTGAATTCTCGGCTTCCCTCACCCGGATGTCCCACAATCATCGTGGTCCTAAGTACTACGCCGGGGACTTTTTCTCTCATCTTCGAGATGAGTTCACGCGTCCATTTTCCGGTCACATTCCTGTGCATATTGTCCAGAACCTTGTCGCTGATGTGCTGGAGAGGAATGTCCATATAGCGGCAGACCTTAGGATTCTGAGCCATTATGTCAAGAACGTCCTCAGGGAAGTCGGCCGGGTAGGAATAGTGGATTCTGAGCCATTCTATTCCCTCGACCTTTGAGAGAGCCGTGAGAAGGTCGCCGAGTGCCCTGCGATGATACAGGTCCAGTCCGTAATAGGTCGTGTCCTGGGCGATTATAATCAGCTCCCTGACCCCCTTTGAGGCGAGAAATTCAGCCTCCTTCACAAGGTTCTCAATCGGAACGGACTTGTGCGCTCCTCTGATGTATGGAATTGCGCAGTAGGAGCAGCGGCGGTTGCATCCTTCGCTAATTTTCAGATAGGCGTAACTTCCCCCCTCGGTAAGCACTCGGCTATGGTCAAGAGCGCGGTTTGGAGAGATTTTAAGGGCAGAAAGCACCTCATCAGTGTCGCGCGCTCCCAGCCACTGGTCAACTTCAGGGATGAGGGATGGAAGTTCATCGGCATAACGTTGTGAAAGACAGCCGAATACGATAATTTCTCCCACTTTCCCAGCCTTTTTCCGCTCGGCGATTTCGAGTATCGTGTTGATGGATTCCTCTTTCGCGTCACCAATGAATCCGCAAGTGTTCACCGCGACCACATCGACAAATTCGCTCCCATCCCCTTCTTCGGGAACGAGAGCGTAATCTGATTCGGCCTGCGAAAGAATGTGTTCGGTGTCAACCTTGTTCTTGGAGCAACCCCGGGTTACAATCTGAAGCCTTTTTTTCGCCATAATCCTATTATAAAATGCGATTATTCTGTTTCTAAAGAAGCATCGGAGAGATTATTCCGCTGCCTTTTCTTCCTCAGCCTCCTCTTCCTCAGGATTTACGAAATCAAGGGAAGCATACTTCAGAAGGCAATTGTACCAGTCAACAACCTTCTTCATATGGGAAACATAGAAGCGGTCGCCATCGTATGTCGGCACAGCCTTGGCAAAAAGTGCCTTGAGAGTCTCGGCATCAGACTTTGAGGAAGGTGCCTCAGCACCGGAAAGAGCCTCATTGAGGTGAGTGAATACCTCTGAAAGTTTCATTTCGCCCTCGTCAGTGTAGATGGAGATGTCGGAAAGTGAAGTCATTTTGCTCGTCAGACCGAAGCAGCTGCGCTTGTGGTCAGAAAGAGACTCGACGATGATGCCTGCACGGGCGTGAGCGATGTAAAGGAAAAGTCCGCTCTGGCCGGAGATGGAAAGTATCTTTGAAAGATCAGTTTTCATAATAATCCGTTTAGTTTTTTAAGATGTTTTATAAATAAAATGCCTGTTACCTTGATATGCAGGTAACTACTTCATTTCCAAGTTCAATGCCCAACACTCCTTCCGGAAGCGGGTCCGTGTGGACAATGCACTTCCCGCTGCGGGATTTCTCAAACTCCGAGTAGTTGACATATAGAACATTCACGGAGTCGGGACGCACACTTAGCGGGAACTGGCAGTTCAGTTCAACCTCCAGGCTCGGAGGATAGACAGATAGCCTCTTGCGGGATGGGACACCCCTCACCACAATCGGCATCTGGACCGTCTCGGTTACGTAACGGCGGACACTGACTGAGTACTCCACTTCGCTCTCGGAAATCCTCACCCCGTTAATCGGTTCAATCTGAACCTGACCGCGGATGTCGGAATTAAGGTCGTAAAGCGAGAGGCTTTTTGTCAGGACCTTTGAAATATTCGCCAGACGGGATGGCTCTCCGTAAACATCCACCGAGTCCACCTTCAGTTCTATGCCCTTGGGACTCATATACTGCGGTGCGCAGTCCACTGTTCCAATGGCAATAAGCGGAACCCTTTTGTTATTCTCCGCCACAAACTGAAAAAATAGCGTATCTGTGATGTAGTATTCCGTATTGACGTTGGCGCCGAAGATGGACTTGCCGATTTCCGGCATAGTCTCAGGCACGATATAGAACATATCGCCGTCCTTACGTTTGAGAACACCCGGCTCAAGTTCAAGAGTGACCGGCCTGGCACCTGCAAAAAGCTTGTTACGAAGTATACCGTAACCTGTGGCTCTGCATCGGGCAATTACGATGCAGTTGTTTGAAGAAACGTTTTTCCTTCCGGTAAGGCTTGATTTTGCCGACACGGTCGCCGTAAGCACTTCGCTGTAACGAAGAGAAACGTTGTGTATCAGCCAAATGCTTAAAGCCAGCAGAAGGGATAGGAAGAAAACAGTCAAATCCCGTCTGTTGACTCTAACAAATTTAACAAGCTTCTGAAGGAAGTGCTTCATCGTTACTTCGTGGTCGTAGCTGTAGTGGAAGTTGCCTCAGCGTCGGAATAATCCTTAACGACACCGTTCTTGTCCACGCGGATTTTCACGTCCTTGTCAACTTCGAGAACGACATATTTTTCCTTAACCTCGTCAACTGTTCCGAAAATGCCTCCGACAGTTACGACTTTGTCGCCCCTTTTGAGGCCGTCACGGAATTTCTGAAGTTCTTTCTGCTGTTTGCGCTGCGGGCGGATCATAAAGAACCACATCACAACGAAAATAAGAAGAAGCATAACCCACATTGTCCAGCCGCTGGCAGATGCGCCCTGAGGGGCTGGCTGAGTCTGCAAAAATGCGATGAGAGATGTCATAAAAATATCAATTTATTTAGTTAATAATCAACAATTTATCATCCGATGGGACTACCTTAGATGCTCTTTTTCAAAGCACCGTCCTCTGAGAGTTTTTTCACGATTTTGTCAAGAACGCCGTTCACGAAAACCCTGCTCTTAGGTGTGCCGTAGAACTTCGCGAGTTCGACATATTCGTTGATTGAAACCTTCAACGGAATGGTCGGGAAGTCCATAACTTCCGTGATGCCCATAACGACAAGGACAACGTCAGAAAGGAAAAGACGGTCCGAATCCCATCCGCGGGCAGAGTCGTAAACCATCTGTGAGTATTTGTCGTAATTTACAAGGGACAGTCCCAAAAGCCTCTTAACGAACGCCTCGTCGTCTTCCACACCGGCAATCCCCTGTTTGGTCTGGCTGAGGAAGAGTTTAGGAAGAGCCCAGCTTCCACCCTTTGCGATGTCTTCGAAGGCCTTGCAGCAATAGGTAAGAGAGTATGCAAGGTCATCATTCCAGTAAAGGGACATCTCCTCAAGAATGGAGGCAAGTTCCGGAGAATCAACAAATTCCTCTTCGAAGATGCGGATAAAAAGCTTGCAATCCTCCTCAAGAGAAGACTCCTCTGATGACATATAGTCCGCAAAATACTGCTTTGAATAAACAGAATCGAGCACCTTTTTGAGGAAAAGGTCGTACTGCGCCCAGGAGAATTTCTTCTGTTTGAGCGCCTTGTTAAGGCTAAGGTCCTCAGAGAGGGCTGTCGCAAGGCGGTTGTCGCAGAATTTCATATTCGGGTTGCGCTCCTCCTCGGTAGGATTGAACTTGGTACGGAGAGCTTCCACCCTGTCACGGGCGATTGTGGTGAGCGGAGCGACAATCCCGGACATAAAGATGAAGAGGTCACGGGTTGCCTCACAAGACTCGCGAAGCTCAGAATTTGCGTTCTCCACCGACATATTTCCAGACAGGACACTGGCGTAGACCGTCTTGAATGCCTTGATTCGTAGTATTCGTCTATTCAGCATAAAATTAAAATTTCATATTTTTATATCATTTTCGCCACAAGATTGCATTAATTTTTCCTTGAACCTGCGGCTAATACTATTTTAACTCAAATTCTTGCAAAGATACACACGATTTGAGAAAAAAAACTATATCTTTGCGAAGTTTTAAGCCTCTTTTTGAAAAAAGAACTCCAAAAAGTCCGACATAAACTGATAACACAAGTTTCGCAAGTGCGAAACAATAACTTTAATACAATCAACATATGTACAGCGAAGACTATGACGGGGCCAACACCCTTGGTCGCAATGGGGAGGATGTCTATTCTAAACCTGTGAAAGCGGGAAAACGCACCTATTTCTTTGATGTCAAAGCCACAAAAGGCAATGACTATTACCTTACAATAACTGAGAGCAAACGCCGCACTGAAAGCGATGGTCGCTTCACATACGACAAGCACAAGATTTTCCTCTACAAAGAAGATTTCGAGAAGTTCACCGAAGGACTTGAGGAGGTAATCGCCTACATCAAGAAGAACGCCCCGGAGATTGAAAAACCATCCGGCAATGCTTCAGACGTTAATTTCGAGGATCTTTAGCAGAAGGCGGAAATAGCGGTTTGCCGCATTTAGAGGCATCACACTTCGATATGGCAGACAATTATCTTGAGAAACGCCACGAGGACTACCTCGCCAGAAAGGAAAAGGCGGAGCGCAAAAGGAAGGAAGAATTCCGGAAGCGTCTCGAAGAATACAAAAAGAAAATCGGTTTCAAGGATTCTTGAAACCGATTTTTGTTTTTGTCACAAACGGCGAATTGGCCCGTTGCCAGGCCCTCCGCCCTAGTTCAGGGCTTGCTCCAGGAAGGCGATGAAGTCCGGAATGCTGAGGTCATAGCCGCGAGGGGGAGCTATCTGCTGACCCTTGCTGTCCAAAAGGATATAATTCGGCTGAGAATTCACATTGAAACGAGTACGGGCAATGTAGGCATTTGCACGGCCGATTTCCTTATAAACGTCACCGTTCTCTCCCTTTACCCAATCCTCCTTGTCAAGTCGGCTCTTGTCATCCACATAGAGCGCAACAACCTCAAAACGAGTTGAGAGAAGTTCCAGCACCTTCGGGTCGCTCCAGACCCTTGATTCCATTTCCCTGCAGTTAACGCAGCCGTGTCCGGTTATGTCCACGAAAATCGGCTTTCCGCTCTTGCCTGCTGCCTTAATTCCCTCCTCAAGAGTGAAATACCCTTTAAGACCGAGAGGCATCTTGAGGTCGTAACGCTCGCCGTACTCGGAAACGGAGGATGCACTCACCTCTGACACCGTGTTTGCCCCAAGGACGAAATCCTGAGTCTCGATTGGAGGAAGATAGCCGCTGAGAGCTTTAAGAGGGGCTCCGAACATTCCTGGAATCATATATACCACAAAAGTGAAGTCCAGGATTGCAAGGGCGAGCCTTTTCACAGAGATATGTTCGACTTTTTCATCGTGCGCGAACCTGATTTTTCCAAGGAGATAGAATCCCAGAAGGGTGAACACAACAATCCAGATTGCAAGATATACTTCCCTGTCCAGGAGGCCCCAATGATAGGTCTGGTCGGCGACGCTGAGGAACTTGAATCCGAGTGCGACCTCAATGAATCCAAGAACGACCTTGACGCTGCCGAGCCAGCTTCCGCTCTTCAGGCGTCCCAACAGTGAAGGGAACAGAGCAAAGATGGTAAAAGGAAGCGCAAAGGCTACAGAAAAGGCGAACATCGTCACAATCGGCATCCAGAACTGCCCGGAGGTGGACTGGATGAGCACCGTGCCTACGATAGGGCCTGTGCAGGAGAATGAAACGAGCACAAGGGTAAGCGCCATAAAGAACACCCCGACAAGTCCTTTTTTGTCCGATTTACCGTCAGCCTTGTTCACCCAGGAAGACGGAAGAGTGATTTCAAACGCGCCGAAGAAAGAGGCTGCGAAGGTCATAAAGACCACGAAGAAGATAATGTTCGGCAGCCAGTGGGTCGCAAGCCAGTTGAATATGTCGGCTGTCACGGCATCTCCCCCGGCAATCCAGGTGATGAGGATTATAAGGGAAATAGGAACCGTGTAGAGCAGAACAATGAAAAGTCCGTACATAAAGGCGTTGAACCGTCCCCTGTGGGCATTGCCGGAGTTCTTGAGGAAGAAGGACACCGTCATCGGTATCATCGGGAATACGCACGGGGTGAGCAGCATTGCAAAGCCCCAGAGAATGGCCTGGAGAACAAGCCCCCAGTCAAATGGGGCGCTGCTTGAATTGCCTTCAGACAGATTTTTTTCGTCTGCAGGAGATGCTGCGGAGGCGGCAACAGCGTCACCCTCAGAGAGTTTCACATCAAAATTGTGATACTCAGGAGGATAGCAGCTTATTGGCTCACAGCAGATAACTCTAGATTCAGCTTTGAAGGAGGCTGTTTTGGAGTTGTCAAGAATCTTAAACTTCTGGACAAGGACAAGCGCGTCCTCCACTGTGCGGACTTCACCGCTAAGTTTAACTTCACTCTTATCGAGGAGTTCCCCGTCCTTCTCGCAGTTCACAAGGTCAGAGAAATCTATCTCCGGAGCTGAAAACTCGTCCGTAATCGGATAGGTATGGAAGCCCTCTGCGAGTTTTCCCGTAAACGTTACAGTACAAACAGCTCCCTCACGCTGAGTCTCCACAGTCCAGGCGAGATTGTCAGCATAGAGTGAAGAAATGCTGCCCACGAAGAACGCGAGCAGCATAACAAGTTTATTTACAATTGTTTTCATATCTAGTCGAAAAACAAAAAGTTTCGGCGACGGGAGTGCCTCTCCCTTCAATTACTTCGCGAAAGCGACGGAGCGAGTCTCACGAATCACGGTAATCTTAACCTGACCCGGGTAAGTCATCTCGTCCTGGATTTTCTTCGCGATGTCGGATGAAAGCGTCTCGGCCTGAGCGTCAGTTACCTGCTCCGCGCCGACTATTACCCTCAGCTCACGACCAGCCTGAATTGCGTATGCTTTCACAACGCCCGGATATGACTGACCGATGTTCTCCAGGTCCTTGAGCCTCTTGATGTAGGACTCGATTACCTCACGGCGTGCTCCAGGCCTTGCACCTGAGATGGCGTCGGCCACCTGGATGATAGGAGAAAGGATTGAGGTCATCTCGATTTCCTCGTGGTGAGCACCGATGGCGTTGCAGATTTCAGGACGCTCCTTGTACTGCTCCGCGAGTTTCATACCGAGAAGTGCGTGAGGAAGATCCGGGTCCTCGTCGGAAACTTTTCCGATATCGTGCAACAGACCTGCCCTCTTCGCCGCCTTAGGATTAAGTCCGAGTTCGGAAGCCATTGTTGCAGCGATGTTTGCCACCTCACGGGCGTGCTGGAGAAGGTTCTGTCCGTATGATGAACGATACTTCATCCTACCGATAAGTTTGATGAGTTCGATGTGGATTCCGTGGATGCCCAGGTCGATGCAGGTTCTCTTACCGATTTCAAGAATCTCTTCCTCAAGCTGCTTCTGAACCTTTGTCACAACTTCCTCAATGCGGGCCGGGTGAATACGGCCATCTACAACGAGCTGGTGGAGAGCCAGACGGGCCACCTCCCTGCGGACAGGGTCGAAGGCAGAAAGAAGGATTGCGTCAGGGGTGTCGTCCACAACGATTTCAACACCGGTTGCAGCCTCAAGAGCACGGATGTTACGTCCCTCACGGCCGATGATGCGACCCTTGATTTCGTCACTTTCGATATTGAAGACTGTCACTGCATTTTCAATTGCAGTCTCAGTAGCCGTACGCTGTATGGTGTTGATTATGATTCTCTTAGCCTCTTTTGTCGCATTGAGCCTGGCGTCATCCATCATATCATTGATGTAGGACTGAGCCTCAGTCCTCGCCTCGGCTTTCATATTCTCCATAAGAGTGTTCTTAGCTTCCTGGGCGGTCATCCCGGCTATGTTCTCAATCTGATGGTTGGCCTCTTCGCGGAGACGGTTGTACTCGTCGCATTTGCGGTTAGCAATCTCTACCTGCGCTTTGAGGTTCTCCCTGATGGAATCCGCCTCTTTCTGCTTGCGCTGAAGCTCTGCATTCTGCTGATTCAGAGTGTTTTCCTTCTGCTTCAGACGGCTTTCGGTCTCCTTGATGGCGGCATTGCGCTCATTTACGCTCTTTTCGTGTTCGCTCTTGAGCTGGAGGAACTTCTCCTTTGCCTGAAAAATCTTTTCCTGCTTTATGTTTTCAGCCTCACGAGTGGCCTGTTCAATGATTTCGTCCTTACGACCCTTCATAACAAAACGCCTCACGAGGATATATCCCCCGATTCCAATGGCTGCGCCGGCAAGGGCTGCAATTATATAGTAAAGTATCATAATAAATAGTTATTAAGTTATTATCAATAAATTCGTTATCTTTGAGCCAAGCGCGGAATGAATTCTTCCTCAGCAAGGCGCTATTTCACAAAAAAAGTGGCCGCCCCCTCAAGGAAACGACCACTTTATAAAAAAATCCGTTAGCCCGATTGACAGAAACCTTAAATAAATTAAGATTTGAGTTCCGTAAGGTTCAGAAATCCTCCGTCCCGCAAGCGGAATCCCCCGAAGGGTCACCTAGGTCCGTCTTCCCCTTCCCGAGCATACTCTGTTACCGAATTGGTGTTGATTTCAGCAGATGAGTAGCTAACGGATTATCGTTCAATGTTCTCGATATAACCTTTCATCTCTTTTTCGAGATTCTCCGCTTCTTTCTGAAGAGCCACCATCTGTTCCTGATAGTTAAGGTTCTTCATACATATATTCAGCGCCATAAAAACGAGAATGTCCTCTCTTGACGATGCACCTGAATACTTTTCGTTGTAGGAGTCGAAGATTGTGTTTATGCTCGCCGCCGCCTTGCGAATGAACTGCTCGTGCTTCTCAGAGGTTGCCTTCAAGAGGTAGTCCTTGCCGAGAATCTTCACTGTAATGCTTCGTTCCATATCAGCCCTCCATCAAACTTATACACCTGTCAATCTCCTTCACAAGAGCTTCAATCTTCCGTTTCGCCTCCGGGGTGCTTTCGTTTGCGCCCGAAAATGCGTTTGCGAGTTTAAGGTTGTCGATCTTCTTTTCTAACTCAGTAATCTTTTCCACGTAGGACTTGCACTGCCCCGCCAGGCGCTCGTTCTCACTTTCCAGCCTCATTCGTTCCGCTTTCTCTTTTTCAAAAGCAGAAACCAAACGGATATATTGCTGTCTTACGTTTTCGAGCATATCGTTGCATTTCAAACCTACTTTGCAAATATAGCAAGAATATGGGAAATCTCAAAGAAAATTCCTATCTTTGGGAAATTTAACGATTTCGTATGCACGACATTCTTCTTAAAAATATTCTTTGCAACGGCCAGAGGAGCGACATTTACATCGACGCGGACATAATCGCGAAGATTGCTCCATCCGGGTCCGCCCCTGAGGAAGCGGCCCTCGAAAGCGTTGATTGCAGCACAAAAGCGGCCATTCCCGGCTTTGTGAATATGCACACCCACGCGGCGATGTCGCTGCTTCGCGGAGTCGGAGAGGATATAGCGTTCCACGAGTGGCTTGCGAAAGTCTGGGAAATAGAATCGCATCTTGACGAAGAATTCGTGTACTGGGGGACAAAAGTCGCCTGCCTTGAAATGATAAAGACCGGAACGACCACCTTCAACGACCACTACTGGTATCCTCTCGTCGCCCACAAGGCCGCCGTCGAGATGGGCATACGCCCAGTGTCTTCCTACGTGGTAATCAACAAGATGACCGACACGGAGAACGAAATTGAAAAAATCCGATGCTGGAAGATGTACGAAGCGTCGAAACAGTGGGAGAAAAACCTGAGGTTCTCGATGGCATTCCACGCGCCCTACTCCGTGAGTGAGCCGATGATGATCTGGGCCGCGGAGTTCGCACGTTCCCACAACCTTCCGCTGCACATCCACCTCTCCGAGACAAAAAAGGAAGTGGAGGACAGCCGGGCCGCTCACGGGGGGCTCAGTCCGGTGGAATATCTTGAGAGCATCGGCGTACTCGGACCGAACCTCGTCGCGGCGCACACACTGTGGCTCTCAGACCACGACATTGAACTTCTAGGACGCTACAAGGTCACCTGCGTCCACAACATAAACTCGAATCTCAAGCTAAGCAGCGGCTACAATTTCGCCTACAAAGAATTAAAGGAGGCCGGGTGCAAGGTCTGCATCGGAACGGACGGTTGCGCGTCGTCGAACAACCTCGATATGCTGGAAGCTATGAAGACCACGGCAATGATACAGAAAGGCTGGAGAAAAGACCCGACAGTTTGCCCGCTCGACGAACTGCTTGATATGGCGACACTTAACGGTGCGGATGCTCTCGGGCTTCAGACCGGAAGGATTGAGGAGGGAAGGATTGCCGACATCTGCATCGTGGACACGGACAACTACAATTTCCTCTCCCCGGGCTCGTTTCTTGCAGGACTGGTTTATTCCGCACACAGCGACTGCATAGACTCGGTCATCTGCAACGGACGGTTCGTTATGCGCGGCCGCAAAGTGGAGGGAGAAAGGGAAATTCTCTCCGAGGCCCGCAGAGTCCTCGACAACATCAGACATTAAAACATTACACATTTAATAAGGCCTGCGCCGTCAAAAGCAGCGCCGGCTTAAACTAACTATCTATATTATGGACGAAAGAATAGAAAGAATACAAAAAGCAACGGAGTTTGTGAGGGCGAAAATCGCCGGACGCACTCCCCTGGTCGGCATCGTGCTCGGAAGCGGGCTCGGAGAACTTGCCGGCAAAATAGAGAATCCGACAGTGATTCCCTACTCTCAAATCCCGGGATTTCCTGCCTCGACAGCAATCGGGCACAAGGGAAACTTCGTAGCGGGTAAACTTGGCGGCAAAGAGGTCATCGCAATGCAGGGAAGATTCCATTATTACGAGGGCTACTCAATGGACCTTGTGACGCTGCCAATCAGGGTTATGAAAATGCTTGGCATACAGTACCTTTTCGTGTCCAACGCTGCAGGCGGAGTGAATTACGACTACAAAGTCGGCGACCTTATGATAATCCGTGACCACATCAACCTGCTCCCCAACCCTCTCATCGGGAAAAACCTGGAGGAGTTCGGTCCAAGATTCCCGGATATGACAAGGCCCTACGACCAGACTCTCATAAAGAAGGCGGAATTCATCGCGGCGGAACTCAACATCCCGGTTAAGAAAGGCGTATACATCGCCGGCACGGGCCCTTCATACGAGACTCCTGCCGAGTACAAGTATTTCCGTCTTGCCGGCGGAGATGCCGTGGGTATGTCCACCATTCCTGAGGTAATCGTGGCCCGACACAGCAACATTCCTGTTTTTGGTATGTCGGTAATCACCAACGAAGCACACGACGACTACCCCGAAGACTACTTCAACGACGGTGATGACGTCGTAAGGGCAGCAGATGCGGCAACCGGAAGGATGAGCCTTCTGTTCGTAAGACTCATAGAGTCGCTGTAAGGGCTAAGGAGTGACTTGTAAAACTTAAATCAGAAAATTTATGGACGAAAGATATGCAAAAATAGTCGAAGCCGCAGCTGCGCTTCAAAAGAGAATCGGAGCGGAGAGAAAGCCGGAAGTGGGAATTGTGCTTGGCAGCGGACTTGGAAAACTTGTGGATAAGATTGAAAATGCCATCACCATCCCGTACAATGAATTGCCGGGCCTGCCAAAGGCTACAGCCATCGGCCACAAGGGAAATTTCATTGTGGGAGAACTCGGGGGCAAGACGGTCATCGCGATGCAGGGACGCTACCACAGTTACGAAGGCTACCCGATGCAACAGGTGGTTCTTCCGGTGAGGGTTATGAAAGTACTGGGAATCAGCACACTTCTGGTTTCCAATGCCGCCGGAGGAGTGAACTTCAGTTTTCACATCGGTGACCTTATGATAATCCGCGACCACATCAATATGCTGCCGAATCCGCTCATCGGGCCAAACTACGAGGACCTCGGTCCGAGATTCCCGGATATGACAAGGCCGTACGACCCGGGGCTGATAAATCAAATCAAGCAGATAGCAGCAGAGGAAAGCATCGATCTTAAAGAAGGAGTCTACCTCGCCTGCACGGGACCTACATACGAGACTCCGGCGGAGTACAATTTCTTCCGCAACATTGGAGCCGATGCCGTGGGAATGTCCACCACACCGGAGGTAATCGCGGCAAGGCATTGCGGACTGAGGGTATTCGGAATTTCCGTCATCACTGACGAGGCGCACAGCAATCCTGACGACTACGTGACCGACGAAAACGAGATTCTTCGTGCGGCGGATGCGGCAGCAGACCGGATGAATCGGCTGTTTATACGACTGATTTCAACATTATAAAAGAGGTTGACTAAAAAGCGGTCTACTGCGTTACGCTCCTAGCGAAAATCCTCACAACCCTTAGGTTGCTGCGGTTTTCGCGTCGTCGCAAGCCTTGTATCCCATCTTTTTATTCAACCTCTTTCCCACCGCACACAAAAATAGTTTGACTGAAAGCGGTCTACTGCGTTCACAAAAAAAAGGATGACTTTTTGGTCATCCTTTTTTTTATTTAATCAAACAAGCGTTTAAGGTCATTCTGGAGATACGGCTGCGCTAGCTTTGCAGGTACGAACTCCCAGCGGCCCACGACTGTCGGGTCCCCGACTTGCGATGGGTCAATAATAGGATGTGCCTTCAGATAGTCATACAGGACATTCCTGTACTCAGGAAGTCTCTCAACTATGCGGGAGTCGATGTCAGATGGGTCAACTCCTGCGGCGCTGAGAAGTCCGCCGCCGCCACAGGCACGGTAGGATGTCATCGCCACACGGTATTCCTTCTCGAAGTCGAAAGGCGTGCCGTCAGCCATTGAAGTAATCTGGATGCGGCTTCCTCTCGGTTTGGTAACATCCACAGTGTAGTTCAGTCCGGCAGCAGAGTCGAAATTGTAGGAACGCGCACGGAATGACCACCTTGAGCGGCCGGTGCGAGGATCTGCCCTGCGGTCGATTTTCAAAAGTGCAGGAGAACTCTCAGATGGCTTCTTTGAGAGCTGCGATGCTGAAAGGGTGTTAATCCACTGGTCGTAAGAAGCCTCAAGATAGTCTTTGATTTCCTTTCCGCTGAGTCTCACGACAAACATCTGATTTTCATACGGATAGATGGTGAAAAGGTCGTTATAGATAAGCTCTCCGGCCTTCACTGTTCCGTCAAAAGTGAGCGGTGCCGCGATGGAAAGTTCCACTCCCTCCTGAGAAAGTCCCAGGCGGTGCACAAGATTGAGGTAGTCAGACTGTCCGGTGTAGCCGTCACGGGTGCTAAGGTCACTCAAAAGCGCCCCCACCTTCTGCGTTGTGAACGCCTTGACTGCGAGGTAGTCCTTACGGAAAACATTGCGCATAGTAGTGTCGACAAGCTCTTTCTTCACAGGGATGAGGTCTGCACAGACTTTCTTTGACACGACTTTGCCTCCCTTGACCTCCACACTAATGGAGCCGTGGCCGATGTTGCGGCAATGACTGCCGGAGTTTATGAGGGCAAATGTGCTGTCTGAATTCACCGTCACGAATGGACGATGGTCGTGTGCGCAAAGAATAAGGTCAACGCCCTTGAGAGATTTGAAAAGGTCAAGTCCCTCGGCTTCAAGAGATGAACCGTCTCCGGCGCCAGTTGCCGTGTGAGTCGCAACTATCACGATATCAGGCTTTTCAACAGCCTTCACGCTATCCACCTTCGCCTGCATCATCGAAACAATCGGAGTGAAGTCCATCCCGTCCCAAAGAGACTGGGTGAGCCAGGCGCGAATGTTTGCATTTCCGGCACCGATAACAGCTATGCGAAGACCATTGCGCTTAAAAATCCTATATTCGTCAAAATAGGCACCGGTACCGTCCGTGCGTGGATAATTCGCAGCAAACCAAGGCATCTGCATCTGCTTTCTCACCCTATCATAGACCGCGTGTCCAGTCTCAACATCGTGGTTTCCCACGCATACGGCGTCATATTTCATATAGTTCACCATCCTCGCATACACGTGAGTGGAGGCAGTGTCGACATAATTGAAGTAATATGCGGCATTATCCCCCTGAAGGCAGTCTCCTGCATCAATCAGAAGCACATTTTCAGCGCCCCTGGCTTTCCTGACGCTGTCCACATAGTGGTTAACGGCAAACAGAGAACTGCGCGTGCGGGAAGAGACGTAGGTGGAGTCGAAATAGCTTCCGTGCACGTCATTGGTGGAGAAAAGGTCAAACTGATAAACGCCGTCCTTAGGGCCGCAGGAAAGGGCTGCAAGAGCAACGGCGGATAATGAGAGAAAAGTGCGTATCTTATTCATTATGAAGTGGTTAATATTATTGAATCGGATTGTGGTGGTGGTGATGCCCACGTCTTTCCCCCCTTTCCGGTCCAAAGCCCCGGAGGAGTTCGTGAAGGTCAAAAAGGAGCGAAACCGTCTGGTTTGTTCCGGAGAACTGATTGAGATGGAAATGGAGATAAACAGAGGCCTTAAGGTTCACCCCGCGACAGATTCTGGGGGCGTAGTAGATTTCAAGACGGTCGTACAGGCCGCTTTGGATTTGGGAGGTTTCGCCTGCACCGATGTCAGTGCGTGACGACCAGCCCGGGTCCACCATCTGGTAGAAGGCATCGCCCTTATAGAAATTTCCTTCTCCGTACTGAGTGCCTGCCGTGTCCATCCAGTTATAGTATGGCATAAGATTCTTTCCGATGACAAGACGGTTTTCCACTCCCACTCCCCAATGCTGAACGGTGGCGAGGAGCTCACCGGCGTATGGAGCGACGAAATGTCCTACCGCAACTCTGTCACGTTGGAGAGCCTGAATCCAACCTCCGCGAAGTGAAAGTTTCTGAATATGCGCAAATGGTGCGAAATCAAATGTAATGTGAGGCTCAGCAAGGATATTGTCGCAGACAGAATTAACTTCTCCTGAGCAGGCGTAGTGCATAAGATAGGCCTCATACCCCATCCTCAGCCACTTCAGAGGGCGATAGTCTCCGCTGGAGAAAATCATAAATTCTTCCCTTCTTGTTTGGCTGAACATCCCGGTCCAGTCGCAGCCGAGTTCAAAGCGGGATTTTTCCCGGTCCCAACTGAAAATTATGCCTTCGAAACGGTTGTCGTAGAATTTGAGTTCATCTGAGAAAAAGACCGGAGACCAGTCGCCACGAGAAAAACTGCGCGGAAGAAGTCCCGCGGAGATGTGAAAATCAGTGTGTTCGAACCGGATGCCTAGCTGATAGTAAAACATCAGGTTGCAGTACATTTCCTTGTCGGATGTTCCGAATTCTTTGAGCGCGTCAATGCCGGCCATCAGCCTATGCGAGGTTCTTCCCGCATCCGCGCTGAATCCCACCATCGGGGCTAGACGTGCTCCGAAAAGGGTCTTGGAGGCCTGGAAGAGGCTGCGGTCATATTCCCGGTTATCGAAACGGAAATCAAACCCGAGGTCATAATCAAAACGGATTTGAGCCGCCGCGGATAAACCAAACACGACGATGGCCACAAGCGATGTAAGCAGTTTCTTTCTCATATTCCGCAAATTTAAGGTTATTTTGCTAATTTTGCTCCACCTTAGAAGGGGATATTATTGGAATAATCAAAAATTTACTACTATGCTGAAACTTCAGACTCCGGTTGATTTTCCTCAGAGCAGAATTGGGATAAGTTATTCCGACCGTGTGATGATTCTTGGAAGCTGCTTCTCGGACAATATCGGTAAGCGGCTCATTCAGAGAGGTTTCGACGTGTGCCTGAATCCATTCGGAACGCTCTACAACCCCGAGTCCATTCTTTCGAGCATCCTAAGGCTTGACTCAGCCGAGCCTTTTACTCAGGCGGAATGTGTACAGATGGGCAGCGGCAGCGCTCTTTGGTGCTCTTTTTCTCACCACACGCTCGCCGCACGGCAAACCCCCGAGGAGTTTCTGCTTAGCTCTAACGAGGCTCTTGCAAAAGCCTCCGGGTTCTGGAAAAGCTGCAATAAGGTAGTTATAACCTTAGGCACTAGCTGGTGTTTCCGTTTCAATGAAACCGGAACAATTGTTTCAAACTGCCTGAAAAGGGATGCAAAGGAGTTTACAAGGGAGTTTCTTCCGGCGGGAAGGACAGCGGATATTGTCTCCAAAATCGTCAAAGAACATCCGGACAAGTCATTCATTTTCACTCTCAGCCCTATACGCCACTTCAAGGACGGTGCGCACGGAAACGCGCTGAGCAAGGCTAGCCTGCTGCTGGGAATAGAAAATGGGATAAAAGATATGGAAAAGGCCGAGTATTTCCCGTCATACGAGATTCTTCTTGACGAGCTGAGGGACTACCGTTTCTACGCCGAAGATATGCTACACCCGTCTGAGCAAGCTGCAGACTACATTTTCTCACGTTTCATAGATTGGGCTCTACCCGCTTCCGACCGCTCACGCCTACAGGAAGAAGAGATGCTGTTTAAGCGTTCGAAGCATTATTCGAAATTCGCCACTGCTTTGGAGAACAGCCCACAGCCTTCTGAAACTGCCGATGGAAATTTGACCTGTCGCTGAACCCGCACCTCTCCCCTATCACGTTCACAGGCACATTAGGGCTTTCAAGAAGCATCTTCTTCGCGTCCTCAATTCTGAGGTTGGTCCGCCAGGTTCTGAAGTCCATTCCCTTGTCTGCGAAATAGGTCTGCAGCAGTTCCTTCGAAGTCTTGAGCTCAGCGGCTATCTCGTCACGGGTCTTGTCGCACTCGCGGTAATGACCAGCTTCCACCCACCTGGAAAGAGCATCTCCGAGCGCCTGGAGGTCCTTATCGGTGTAGATGAGTTCGGTTTCTGTCTGGGCAGAGGACTTGGAGTTCTTTTTCCGCTGCACCGCCTTTTTTTTCTTCACCTGAGTAGGGAGCCCCTCACCGGAAAGCGCCTTGTAGGCAAAAGCGTCAAGAAGCAGTTTGTGGGAGCCGAGGAATGAGATGAAATTCGCTGAGAAATAGAGCATAAACAGCGCATAGAAGAGAACATATATCTTCATCAGCGAACGCGGAAGAAGCATATAAACGAGAACGAACATCTGCGTCAACATCATAATAATGTAGCAGAAGCGGATCCATTTTATCTTGTGCTCCTCATCCTCGTCGTAGTAGATTTCCAGTTTATGAAGGGCTCTGCGATAGCTGTTGTTGAAGGCGATTATATGCGCAATGCACTGAATCACAAAGAGAGAGACGCTGCTTATATAGGCGGAAACTCTTACCCATTTCACCGGATAGTCATAGTAATAAGCCAACGCAGCCGACCAGATTGCCACCACCATTACGTTCAGCAAGTATTTGTCGTTGCCGGATGGAGTCGGGTCCATCAGCTGGAGGAGCGAAACGGAAAGAGTCACGGAGGAGAGCGCCGTCACGATGAACATCATCATCGCAGGGTAAAAGTCATTCCACTCATAGTCAAGGCGTGTCAACGTATAGATGAATATGATTCCGGCGAGAGCAAAGGTGGAGGCTATCGTGTTCTTAGTGCGGGAAAGGCGCCTTGTGTACGGCGAAGAAGGCACCCTTATGATGAAAAGGAGCAACGCGAGAGTGATGGCGACCACTGCTGTGATGCCGAAAGACAGGTTGATATTCAAATCCATACAGACTAATGTGCAAATCCAAAGTCGGGATTACTGGCAAACCCCGGGCCTTTTTGAGTGTAGGAATGCAAAAGTACGGAAAATTTCGCTAATTTTGCAAGGTTTTCGGCCCGAGGAAGTGGCCGTGCAATTTTGTAAATTCATAACATCTTCTACATCAATATGTTCGAGAACTTGTCAGATAAACTTGAGAGGTCGTTCAAAATTCTCAAGGGTGAAGGAAAAATTACTGAAATCAACATAGCTGAGGCGCTGAAGGAAATCCGCCGCGCACTTCTTGACGCCGATGTCAACTACAAGACGGCAAAAGAGTTCTGCGACACGGTGAAAGCCAAGGCTCTCGGTCAGAACGTGCTCACCGCCGTGAAGCCTCAGCAGATGATCGTAAAAATCGTCCACGACGAGCTCGCCGCCCTGATGGGAAGCGAAAGCAGCGAAGTGAACCTCAAAGGCTCTCCTGCCGTCATTCTCGTGGCCGGTCTTAACGGTTCCGGTAAGACAACTTTCTCAGGAAAACTTGCTCTGCACATCAAGAGCAAGAAGGGTATGAAGGTGCTCCTCGCTGCCTGCGACACCTTCCGTCCAGCGGCAATCAACCAGTTGAAAGTGCTCGGAGAGAGCATCGGAGTGCCGGTATATTCCGAAGATGGAGTGCAGGACCCGATTGCAATCGCAAAGAACGCCATCGCGAAGGCTAAGGCCGAGGGTATTTCGGTGGTGATTGTCGATACTGCCGGACGACTTGCGGTGGACGAGGAACTGATGAATGAGATTTCAGCCCTCCACCAGGCCATAACCCCTACGGAGACGCTCTTCGTTGTGGATGCGATGACAGGTCAGGACGCTGTCGCGACTGCAAAGGCCTTCAATGACCGTCTCGATTTCGACGGAGTGGTCCTCACCAAACTTGACGGTGACACACGCGGCGGTGCGGCCCTTTCCATCCGCACGGTGGTCGGAAAGCCAATCAAGTTCGTCAGCACGGGCGAAAAGATGGAGGCTCTCGACCAGTTCCACCCGGAGAGAATCGCTGACCGAATCCTCGGAATGGGAGACGTGGTTTCCCTCGTGGAGAAGGCTCAGGAGCAGTTCGACGAGAAGCAGGCCCGCGAGCTCAAGAAGAAACTCGCCAAGGACCAGTTCACTCTGCAGGATTTCTACGACCAGATTCAGCAGATTAAAAAGATGGGTAACATCAAGGACCTCGCCGGTATGCTCCCCGGAATGGACAAGGCGCTGAAGGATGTGGACATTGACAACAAGACCGCATTCAAGACCACCGAGGCCATAATCCAGTCAATGACTCCCTACGAGAGGGAGCACCCAGAGTGCATCAACGGCAGCAGGAAGAAGAGGATTGCGGACGGTAGCGGCACTTCGCTCCCTGAGGTGAACAAGCTGCTGAAGCAGTTTGAGGGGACTCGGAAGATGATGAAGATGGCGATGGGAGCTGGAGGGAAGATGAATCTGATGCGTAATCTGAGACGGGGTTAAATAAAAAGCGGATTACTGCGTTACGCGTCTTGCCCAAATCCTCACAACCATCAGGTTGCTCCGGTATTGGGCTTCAACGCAAGCCTTGTACTCCATCTTTTTCTTAAACCCCTGCTTTTTGGATATTCTTATAGGACTTCTCTACAATACAGTCTTTAACCAGTTCAGGAAGGCGACGGCCCAGCGGTTGCGGCCGCCCATCTCGTCCGCTCCGAAACCGTGGCCTGACTCGTCCCATTCGTAGAAAACGTGGTTTACGCCCTTTTCTGTGAGGGCCTTGTCATACTCCTCGCTGTTCTCGCAGCGTACGGTTTCGTCGTCGCGGCAGCAGGTCAGAAAAACCGGCGGCATATCCTCCCGCACGCACTCTTCGAGCGACAGGCGGTGCTCAATTTCTTCATTTTCAAAGCTGTTGCCCTGAAGACTCAGCCTAGACTGAGTGTGAGCAAAGGGTGGGCGCATAGAAACGACAGGATAGACCATCACCGTGAATGACGGGCGAAGGCTCACTGCCGAATGCCCTTTTTCTCTATTTGAAAGCACGTCCCAGTCCCACCAGGTGCCGAGCATCCCGGCAAGATGTCCTCCGGCCGAAAAACCCATTACGCCGACAGTTTCCGGATTCACGCCGCAGCGCTCTGAGAGGGACTTTCCGCCACGAGAAGCAGCCCCTTCCCTTACAAGATACATCGCCTTTTGAATGTCTTCGAACATATCCGGGAAATGGTTGCCCCAAAGTGCTCTGCGGTATCGCAGAACGAACGCCGAGATGCCGTTTGCATTGAGCCAGGTAGCGATTTTTGTCCCTTCCGTGTGACCGTCCAGCCAGTAATATGACCCTCCGGGGCAGACTATGACACCGACCCCGGTGTTGCGCTGCTCCGGCGCTGGAAACACCTGAAGTTCCGCCCCGCTGTCCCCGGCCTTATAGCGTGAGCCGGACCAGAGGCGTACTCTGTAGGCAGCCCTGCTGTCCGAAGGTGAGACCTCGGAGGGCGCAACGGGAGCAGAAATATGCGCAGCGGAGGTTTCGTCCGAGCCGCCCTCCCCTATCTCGCTCCAATTGTTCTCAGAAGCAAAAACGGAAAGAGCCGCAGCCACTAAAAAAGGAAACAAGCTCACCATCGCCCTAGAACCACATTTCCAGATGAACTTCTCCCTCGGCACGCCGCTCCTGCTCAGGGGTGAGATTGCAGAAAAAGTCAATGCCCGTCATCTCCTCCACGGCGTCAATGGTGGTGGAGTATTTCTCCAGTTTTTTCTTCCCCGCCTTGTTCTCGCAGACGAAACCTATCCCATAGTAATCGCCCTCCCACTGAATCAGAAGAACCTTGTAGAACGCATCCGGCACGGCAACCCGGTGCGCCCCGATGCACCCGTAGGCATAGTCGGTGTATATCGGTCCGGAGGTAATCCACAGTTTCCCGTAGTATTTAGCAAGCGAACGGCACATTTCCTCAAGGGATTTCCAAACGCCGTTGTTCAGATTATGGTTTTGGGGACAGGCATTTGTGTAGTAGAAGCACTCCTTCATCGCCGTCTCGCTCCATTTCATATCTGCCGCAGGAGCCATATGCCCGCGGTCCCAGCCGGAGTTACGGTAGTCGTTGTTGTCGCCTTGGATGAAGTCCAGAGAGTAGTCCACGCTGAATTTGGCCGCCCTTTCTTCCACTCCGTCAGTTTCTTCGGAAGTAAGCTCCCAGGCCACCCAGTCGGGGGTTTTGTGCGAAAGGTTATATAGAAGCGTATATGCCTCATACTGCACCAGGCGAAGCGTGTCGCAAACCTCCACCGCCGGAAGTTCCATCTTCACCGGCGCAGCCCCGGTCGTCTTTTGCTGCTCGCAGGAGCGCACCGAAGAAACAGTAACCGAGAGCAGCGAAAAGAGTATTATCTTATAAATGGACATTTCAAGATGGCTTTTATATTTTCATTCTATTGGATTCCTGAAAACAGATGGGTGAGCCAGAAGTCGTGGTCGGAGGCGGTGGAGTGCTCGCCCTGATAGCCCCTGTAGCCGTGCATACCGTCAGGATATATCATCAGTTCGAAATGCTTGCCCCTTCTCTGGAGAGCGTTCACCAAAAGGAGAGTGTTCTGGAAGTGGACATTGTCGTCACCGGTGCCGTGGGTAAGACGCAGCATCGGGCAGTTTGCACCTCTGCTCTGTGGCTGCACTGCCGACTCTGTAGAGAGAGAGTCAAGAGCGGCGCGGCTTTGGATGAAAGTAGCCGGATAGTCCTTCACGTAGTTCAGTGCACAGGCTCTTGCATAGCCCTCCGGGTTGGTCTCGGGGGTTTCCATAAAGCGCTCGGTGTAGTGGGTGTCGTAGAGAGCCCAGTCATAGACTCCGCCGCCTGCTATGCCGCAGCAGAAGAGGTCGCTGTGGCGGAAAAGGAGCATCGTGGTCATCGTGCCGCCGAAAGAAAATCCCTCAACGCCTATGTGTTTCGAGTCAACAAATGGAAGCGAAGACAGATATTCCGCCCATTCGCAGAAATCGCTTACAGGATAGGAAGTTACGTCTTTATAGGAGTAGTCCTCCCCTGCCCTTCCGTTGTGTCCTGCGGCGCGGGAGTCGCAGACGATTTTAATGATGCCGTTGCGTGCGAACCATTGATTCGTCTCGTTGGGCTTTCTCCAGTAATCCCTCACATAGGGAGTGTCGGGACCGCCGTAGATTTCCATCACGACCGGATATTTCACCGCCCCTGACGGGTCGAAGCCAAGCGGGTAGGTAATCTGCGCAGGAAGAGTGAAGCCGTCGGAAGTTGTCATCGAAATCAGCTCCGGAAGAGCACATTCTGAAGGGTTATAGCCTTCGGGAGTGAAGTCTTCGAGGGTCTTGGAGGAGACCACCTTGCCCTTTTTGAGAGAGTATTCCACCATTTTCAGCGGTGTGCGGGAAGATGAGATGAAGGCCGAGAAACTGCTGCAGTCCTTTTCGAAGATGATTCCGTAGGCATACATATCCAGCGGAGTGAGCGAGGTAAGGGTGTTGCATTTTGTGCTTACCTTCTTTTTCACACTCGTAAGGGAAGCATTCGCTGAGGTCTTTGCAGAAGAGAGTGCAGAGGATTTTGCAGTGGTCTTTGCAGTGGAAAGTTTCAGGATTTCTCTTGGGATGTCCACGCTGAAAACAGTCACTCTGGGTGCTCCGTCAATTTTGGCGCTGAAATAGAGTTTTCCGTTCTTCTCGTCTGCTTTCAGGACTGTTGCGTCCCAAAGGCGGCTGTCGGTGAGCCTTTCCACAAGGGAGCCGTCGTAAGAGATGAAGTAGAGCTGGTCCCAGCCGGTTTCGAAGCGTCGTGCCACATAGATTCCGTCTCGTCCGAACTCCATAGAAGTGAACCAGTCCAGCCAGGTGGAGTATTTTTCGTTGTAGATGAGGCGTTTTTCTCCGTTCTCTGCGCTGACGGCGAAAAGGTTCAGGTCGTTCTGGATGCGCGGAAGAGTCGGAACATAGAAATCTCGGCTGTCGGCACTCCAGAAAGGCACTCCGAAGTAGCCGTCGCAGATGCCCTCTGTCACGCCATCAGAAGATGGTGTACAACCAGGAGTCGCCACAGCGGATGTTCCGCCCATCTGGGGAAAGTCTGCCCAGACTATTGCAGCGTCCCGGGAGGAAGTCTTCGAGGCGTCAGCGACTGCACTGTCTTCGTTCCCGGAAACGACAGCGGAGACATCCACAAGGCCGATTTTCACAAGAGGGTTAGACTGACCCGCCTTAGGATAGCGGGTATTATTGAGCCTTCCGCTATACCCCTCGTGGCTCGGAGAAGATATGTCCTTCCCGGCAAAAGGAGAGTAAATCGGGAAATAAGGCACCTGAGTATTGTCAAAACGGTAAAAACCTATCCTGCGGCCATCGGGCGACCACCAGAATGCCTTGTAGCGGGAAGGACGACCGAGGATTTCCTCGTAATAGACCCACGAGGCATAACCGTTCAGGATGAGGTCGCTTCCGTCTGAAGTCACCCTCCATTCACGACCGCTTGAAGTCTCAGCAACCCAAAGGTCATTAGCTCTCGTGAACGCCACCATCGTGGAGTCCGGCGAAGGCGTTTCATTAACTCTCTCCTGGGCTGAAATGGCGTATGAGGTGAGGCACAAAGCCATCAAAATAAGTGTTGCTCTTTTCATTATCTCGAAGTATTATGAGCGGATAGGATGAGTGGGGCACTTAGCGTCTTGCTTGCGCAAGACCCCTCCCAAGCTTCGCTTGGGCCCCTCCCTCTTATGAGGCCGAGGGTGGCCACAGCACGTGCTCCCTACTCACCCTATCCTTTTATAAACATTTCATCTTTAAAATTAACAAGGTACACCCTCTCGACCGCACGGGTGAGCGCCGTGTAGAGCCACTTGAGGTCCTCTGTTGAAAGTCCATCCTGCCAGAAAGCATTATCAACGAAGACGCACTTCCATTGTCCGCCCTGAGACTTGTGGCAGGTGAGCGCCTCGGCGTATTTGAGCTGGAGGGCATTGTAGTAGGGGTCCTCGCGAACCGCCTCCCACCTCTTGCGCTTGGTCGTAATGTGCGAATAATCCGCATCCACGCCCGCGTAGAGCTGATTCTGCTGCTCAAAGGTAAGCGAAGCGGACTCGGAATCGAGAGTGTCAAGGATGACCTTCGCCGTAAACTCCTGGTCGCCGTAATCGGGAAGAAGCAGACGTGCGGAAGCAAAATGCAGCCCGTAACGGTCTTCAAAACCGGAAATTCGGAGAAGTTTCGCAATGTCACCGTTCGCGATGTAATCCACCCCCTCAAGGTCATTGCAGAACTGGTAGCAGTTTTTAACAATCATCAGTTTATCCCCTCTCACCAGTCTGTCCTCCTTAAACTGCACCATTCCCCTCACGCCCATATTGTATTTCACAGCCCGCTTGTTCGAGCGGCAAAGAATCACCGTTTCATCCTCTCCGTACTTCGAATATGCGTCCGTAAGAGCCTCTATGAGTTCCCCTCCGGTAATCCTTGATATATCCGTAAAATCCTTCACATTGAGCCCCACTTCCTCATACTCGAACATATCCCCTCCATATTCAGAGGAAGTAATCATCTCCCTCAGACGGGTTGCGTTTGCAAGTATTCCAGACTCACCGCCCTGACGCACGACGGTGGTGAGAGTGCAGAAAAGTGTGCCTCCCATCATAGCCATATACTCTCGGGAAAGTGCCGGACTGCAGTCCATCCCGACCGGCGGGAGCTGCGCGGCATCCCCGACAAGAATAACCTTGCAATTCACTCCGCTACGGACGAAACTAACAAGGTCGTCAAGAAGGTTTCCCGTACCGAAAGCCGCCCGGCCCTGTTCCGCGGCTCCACCGTCAATGCCGATGAGCGAAACCTCGTCCACGACAAAAAGCGTGTCCCTGTCCTTATTAGGAGCGAGAGAAAACTGTCCGAAGCCGTCTCCGGCGACACTTTTTTGGCGATAGATATGCTTATGGATGGTGTAGGCAGGACGAGACGCATAATTCGAAAGAACTTTCGCTGCACGTCCCGTCGGAGCGAGAAGCACCGTTTTGATTTTCAATTCGTTGAAAGTGCTGACCACAGCCGAAACCGCCGTAGTTTTTCCGGTTCCGGCATAGCCGTTCACGACCAGAATGTCGTCATCTCCGCCAGCGAATTCAGAAACCATCCGAAACAAATTGTCCTGACAGGGGGTCGGAGCAAAACTCAGATGTGAGCGAAAACCGTCATAAAGAAAATCTGCCTGTGCCATAATCATTCAACCTTTCCCGTCATTTAGCGTTGGGATGAAAAATCATATAGAAAACAATCAGGGCAGGATATATTTCCACACGGCCGAGGAACATATTGAGAGTTGAAATGAGTTTCGCCGCAAGAGGAAGGTCTGCAAAACATTCGCAGCCGGAGATGGTGTTGACTCCCACATTTCCAAGACTTGCGATGGCGACCGACGCTGCCTCAGGGCCTCCCAGACCGGTTGCGATGAAAGAAGCCGTTGCAAGGACAAGGAGGAGGAGGTAGACCGAGATATACATCAGAACGGAACTTACCGAAGAATCGCTCAGGAGGTGACTTCCTACCCTTACAGGGAAAACAGAATTTGGGTGGAGACGTCTTTTGACTTCGCATCCTGCAGCTTTGATTGCAATAAGGACCCTATCTGTTTTGAGGCCTCCGGTTGTGGACCCGGAGCATCCGCACTGAAGACCGCAATACACCAGAATCATCGAAGCCATTGCCGGATAGGCGGAATTGTCTGTGGATTGAAGTCCCGTGGTAGTAATTATGCTTATAACCTGGAACGCGCTGTCCAAAAGAGTCTTAGCACCATTTTCGGTACCATTTTCGATGTACAGCGAAGCGCTTACGATTACTGTCCCCACAAGGATAGTCGCGAGATAAAACCTCACAACCGGGTTTCGGAAAACTTTGAACGAACCGGTGGTGACGAAGGTGAAAAGGACTCCGAAGTGCATCGCGCTTATCAGCATAAAGAACATAACGATAAACTCGATAAGACGGGAGTCGTAATAGGCGATGGAAGCGTTGCGGGTGCTGAATCCGCCGGTTGCAACGGTGCTGAACGAATGGTTTATGGCATCGAAAAGGCTCATCCCGGCAGCCCAAAGAGCAAGGGTCTCCACAACAGCAAGACTGATATAGACAAGGCAGATAATCCAGACGGTGCGGGAAGAACGGTAGCGGTAGCCCTCCTTGGAAAGCGAAGATATCTCAAGGTTCGTCATCTTCAGACGGAACGGACTCGCCTCCGGAAGCACCAGAAGCAGGAAAACGATGACTCCGAGTCCTCCGATGAAATGGGTGGAAGACCTCCAGAAAAGAAGGCTCTTTGGAAGGGCGTCAAGGTCCCGGACAATGGAAGAGCCCGTGGTCGTGAACCCGGAAACCGATTCATACCAGGCATTTACGAGCGAGAACTCCCCTCCCCAGAGGATGTAGGGAAGCATTCCGAAAATGAAGGAAAGAATCCAGGAGATGAAAATGATGAGATAGCCGTCTCCCATCGTTATGCTTGGAGTTTTCCTCACGAAAATGAAAGGGAACGCTCCGACAATGAATGTAACGAGACAGCTGATTGCAAGCGGGCCGAACGCCGAGTCCATTCCGTTTACGAGCGAGACAAGGACAGAGAAAAACATAAACAGGGCGCTCACGAGGAGTGCCTTGCCTACGTTAACCGATATGACCTTGATATTCATCGCCTGCTGGTCAGTTAACCGGTGTCTCATCCGGGGATGAGTCACGCTGAGATTCTGCAGATTTTGGTCCTGCGTTGCCGTCTGAGTTAATTTTCGACTTGAAAATTTTCAGACGCCTCTTCAATTCCACATTCTCTTCCGTGATTTCCGCAATGTTCTCGTTAAGCGCGGCGAGGTCGTCGTCACCGTCAAAATTGCAGGTGTATTTCTTTCCGGTGGACCTGTAAACAGCCACTCCTGTGCCCATTTTGGAAACGGGGTCAACGAAATAGGAGAGGAAGAAAAACAGAAGAAGCACAACCAGAAGAAGTCCTGCAGCAACTGAGACGACTCCCGGGACGATGCTTCGGTAAAAACTTGCCTGGAAAGTCTCTGAATTGGCACGAAGGGACGAGTAGATGGACTCGTTCAGAAGGTCGAGCATCGCGTGAAGCCGGTTGAAACTCGGTTGCAGACGCGTAAAATACCATTCCCTTGAGTCGATGAACGCGGATGAAATCACATTTTCCAGCTCGTATGAAGTGAGCATATAGTCCGAATAGGCTTGTGAGACCGAGTCCGCTACCGCAAGAGTTTTTCTGGAAGTCATCGACTGCTTGAGAGTGTCGCACTGGAGGTAGAAAAGCTCCCTGTCGAACTCTGGCAGGACATTGGAAGTCTCGTCGCCGATGACCGAGAGCACCTCCATATTGTAATTGTCGGTGATGTCAGCAAGTTTCGCCGAAATGTTCAGACACTTGATGTTCGATGCAATCAGGTCGGAGACATAGTTGCTCATTCTCCTATATTCCAAAATGGAAATGACGCTGGAAAGCAGCAGGATTACGGCAATCGAACACATACTGAGAATGAATTTCATCCTCATCGTAAGACGCCGCTCCCGCAAAGAAGCGAAGAACCTCCGAGCTGATTTTTTCATACAAACATAGTTGCAAAGAATCAAGAAGCAGGTGGAGCGCAACGCAGCATTCCGCTTCCCATTGACTCCTGATTAAAACTTAAAGGAATCCTTAAGGGCAGTTGTCTTGTTGAAGACAGGCTTCTCCGGAGTGCTGTCAGGGTCTTTGAAGAAGTAGCCAACTCTTTCGAACTGCACTGCAAGGCCGGAATTGTCCTCAAGAAGAGCCGGCTCGGCATAACCCTTTGCAATCTTCAGAGAATCCGGATTCAAGTACTCCTTGTAGTCCTTGCCCTCAGGGATTGATCCCATCTCAGGCTCTGTGAAGAGTTTGTCGTAAAGACGGAGTTCAAGTTCCTTGGCGTGGGCTGCGCTCACCCAGTGGATAGTGCCTTTGACAGACCTCCATTCGCCGCTTCCCGGGCGGGTTGAAGGGTCGTAAGTGCAGCGGAGCTCAACGACATTTCCTTCCGCGTCCTTCACGACCTCGTTGCACTTGATGATGTAGGTATATTTAAGACGAACCTCGCCGTCAGGTTTGAGACGGAAGTATTTCTTAGGAGCATCCTCCATAAAGTCGGCCCTGTCGATGAGGAGTTCTCCGGTGAAAGGAACCTTGCGTGAAGGACCTTCAGGAGCCGCAGGGTTGAGCGGAGCGTCGAACCACTCTACCTTGCCCTCTTCCCAGTTCGTGATGGTGAGCTTCACAGGGTCCTGGACACACATATATCGGTTTGACCTTTCGTTAAGGTCCTGACGAACGCACCATTCCATAAGCTGGAGGTCGATGAGCTGCTCTCTCTTGGCAAGTCCCACTTTCTCTACGAACATCTTAATGGCCTCCGGAGTGTAGCCACGGCGGCGGATTCCGCAGATGGTCGGCATACGAGGGTCATCCCAGCCGCTTACGAAGTTGTTGCGGACAAGTTCGAGGAGTTTACGCTTGCTCATCACGGTGTAGGTGAGGTTCAGGCGGGCGAACTCGTACTGATGGGAAGGGTAAATCCCAAGCTGCTGGATGAACCAGTCGTACAGAGGACGGTGAACGTCGAACTCGAGGGTGCAGATGGAGTGGGTAATGTGCTCGATGGAGTCGCACTGGCCGTGGGTGTAGTCGTACATAGGGTAGATGCACCATTTGTCGCCCGTGCGGTGGTGATTCGCGTGAACGATTCGGTACATAATCGGGTCACGGAACATCATATTCTTGCTCGACATATCAATCTTGGCCCTGAGGACTTTCTCTCCGTCGGCATATTTTCCGTCCCTCATTTCCCTGAAAAGGCGAAGGTTTTCCTCAATGCTGCGGTCTCTGTAAGGGCTGTTCTTACCCGGCTCGTTCACAGTTCCCCTGCCGATGCGGATTTCCTCCTGACTCTGGTCGTCGACGTATGCGAGGCCCTTTTTGATGAGCTCCTCGGCCCACTCGTAGAGCTGGTCGAAATAGTCGGAAGCGTACCTTTCCTCGGCCCACTGGAATCCGAGCCATTTGATGTCCTCCTTGATAGAGTCCACATATTCGGTATCCTCTTTTACAGGGTTGGTGTCATCGAAACGGAGGTTGGTTTTTCCGCCATATTTCTGAGCGAGTCCGAAGTTGGTGCAGATGCTCTTAGCGTGGCCGATGTGAAGATAGCCGTTCGGCTCCGGCGGGAAACGGGTGATTATGCTGTCAAACTTTCCTGCCGCAAGGTCTGCCTCAATGATTTCTTCCAAAAAATTAAGACTCTTGCCTTCAGCTGCCTCGGTCGTTTTTACGTTCTCTTCCATATATAATTTTTTTTGATTATCAATTTATCATAAAACCGGTTATATCCGGCGCTGCCTCTTCAGAATGCTTTTCCATCCGGTGCCAAATTAAGCGACACATTAAATTTGATGGAAAATATATCCCGAAACAAGCCACAAATATAGCGGATTTTTACTACTTTTGCGCCACTTTTAACAAAAAGGTAAATCGCTATGGCATCTCTTCAGTCAATGACAGGCTACGGAAAGGCGGAGCTTGTGACAGAAAAAGGCAAAATCACAGTTGAAATCAGAACGGTTAACGGGAAGTCTGCGGACATCTCTCTCAAGACCCCTCTTCTTCCAAAAGACAAAGAAATCGCTGTAAGACAGTATCTTGCAAAGGAGCTTCAGAGAGGAACGATTGATTTTTTCCTCAATTTCGAGCCAAATGAAGGAGAAGCCGCCGGGGCCATTGACAAGGAAGCCGTACTCGCCTATTTCAAGCAGGTCAAGGAAATCGAACAGGAGATTGCTCCGCTTGACAGCGTGCTCTTTTCAGTCTCCCTCCCATCCATTCTGAGGATGCCTAATGTCGTGGGTGCCCAGTCCAGAAGGCAGGAAATCATAAACGAAGAGAACTGGGACAGCGTTTTCGAGACCATAAAGAAGGCGACAGCATCCCTCGTTGAATTCAGGGTCAAAGAAGGCGCAGCTCTTAAAAAGGACGTGACCGAGAAAGTCGAGCGCATCCTCTCCCTCTCAGCCGAAGTGGAAAAATACGAGGCTGAAAGAATTTCACAGATACGCGAAAAAATCCTCTCACGCTTTGCGGAACTCCAGCTTGCAGTTGACCAGAACCGCCTGGAGCAGGAGATGATTTTCTACATAGAGAAGCTGGACATCAACGAGGAGAAGGTCCGCCTTCGCCAGCATTGCCGCTACTACCTCGAGACCCTTGAGAATGAGCAGTATCCTGGCCGCAAACTCGGTTTCATAGCTCAGGAGATGGGTCGCGAAATCAACACGACCGGTTCAAAGAGCAACAACACCGAGATGCAGAAACTCGTGGTCAAGATGAAGGACGAGCTGGAGAAAATCAAAGAGCAGTCGCTGAACATCCTGTAAGAGGGGTTTTCAGCAGCAGTACTTTGGGGATAGAGACCGCCTTCCCCCCTTCCGTTGTAAACTATATAAAGGAATAATAGATATGTCATTTGCCCAAGAAAGAATCAACTCAGAAGCGCTCACATACGACGATGTCCTTCTGGTTCCCTCCTACTCCGAGGTCCTTCCGCGCGAGGTAAGCACCAAAGCCCGCTTTTCACGGAACATCACATTGAACATCCCTATCGTCTCAGCTGCGATGGACACTGTTTCCGAGGCCGATATGGCCATTGCAGTGGCCCAGAAGGGAGGAATCAGCGTCGTACACAAGAATATGAGCATTGAGGCTCAGGCCGACAACGTCAGAAAGGTAAAGAACGCTTCCACCGACGGGCACAGCAATCCTTGCGTTGACGAGGCCGGGAAACTCCGCGTTGCGGCCGGCATCGGCATCACAGCAGACGTCCTTGACAGGGTGGCAGCTCTTGTTGAAGCCGGAGTTGACGCTGTTGTTCTTGACTCCGCACACGGAGATTCCCGCGGAGTGATTGAGGCTCTGAAAAAGGTCAAGGCGGCATATCCGGGCCTTGATGTAGTGGTCGGAAACATCGCCACCGCTTCCGCAGCCCGCAGGCTTATCGAGGCCGGGGCGGATGCGCTGAAGGTCGGCATCGGACCGGGCTCAATCTGCACGACAAGGGTGGTCGCCGGAGTGGGCGTACCGCAGATTTCCGCAATCTATGACGCGGCAAAGGAAGCCGAAGGAAGTGGAGTGCCGATTATCGCTGACGGAGGTCTTCGCTACTCGGGAGACATCGTGAAGGCGCTTGCCGCAGGAGGTGACTGCGTTATGATTGGTTCTATGTTCGCCGGCACGGACGAGGCTCCGGGAGAGATTTTCGAAGAGGGCGGACTCAAGTTCAAGACATACAGGGGAATGGGCTCCATCGACGCGATGAAGGCAGGTTCCCGCGACCGCTATTTCCAGGGCGGCGACAACGGTCCCAAGAAGCTTGTGCCGGAAGGCGTGGTTGCAAGGGTTGCGTACAAGGGCAGCGTGAAGGACATTATCTACCAGCTCATCGGCGGTCTGCGCTCAGGAATGGGATATTGCGGCGCGGCGACGATTGACGCTCTGCACACCGCGCGCTTTGTCCGCATCACCGCGAACGGTCTTGTGGAGAATCATCCGCACGATATTACCATCTCCAAGGATGCTCCGAATTACCACAAATGAGGCCAACTAAAAAGCGGTCTACTGCGTTCCTCTCCTAGCCCAAATCCTCTGGGCCGAAAGGTTGCTCCGGTATTGGGCGTCGTAGAGAGCCTTGTATCCCATCTTTTTATTCGACCTCATTCTCATCGCAAAAAAGAGAGGATGTCTTTTTAGGCGACCTTACTGCGTTATATTCGCAATTTTTATTAAATAGGAATAAATCTTTTATAGGATATGACAGAAAAGATACTGATTGTTGATTTCGGCTCGCAGTACACCCAGCTCATCGCCCGCAGAATCAGGGAGATGCAGGTCTATTGCGAGATTATCCCTTACAACAAGTTCCGGGTGAACGCCGAACCTCTTGGCGAAGATGTCGCCGGTGTGGTTCTGAGCGGAAGCCCCTGCTCGGTTAGGCAGGAAGACGCCCCTAAAGTGAACCTTGAGGGCATCAAGGGAGTGCTTCCGCTTCTTGGAGTCTGCTACGGCGCGCAATATCTCGCCGAGTTCTTCGGAGGGGCAGTGGAAAAATGCCCGACAAGGGAATACGGAAGGGCTCAGATGAGCGTCCGCGACGCAGAGGACCCGCTTATGAAGGGTCTCAGCTCTTCTTCCCAGGTTTGGATGTCGCACGGAGACACAATCACAGAGATTCCATCAAACTACCATATAATCGCATCCACCGAGGATGTGCCTATCGCGGCGTTCAGAATCGGGGGCGAGAAAACCTGGGGACTCCAGTTCCATCCGGAGGTCTATCACAGCACCGAAGGGCCGAAACTTCTTGAGAACTTTGTCAAGGGAGTATGCGGCTGCAAAGGCGACTGGACAAGCGAGAGTTTCATCAGCCAGACAGTGCGCGAGCTCAAGGAAAAGCTCGGCGAGGACAAGGTCGTTCTGGGACTTTCCGGCGGAGTGGATTCAAGCGTTGCGGCAATGTTGCTTCACCGCGCCATCGGAGACCGTCTTCACTGCATTTTCGTGGACTCCGGTCTTATGAGAAAGAACGAGGCTGCTGAGGTTCTTGAATCCTACAAGGGTATGGGCCTGAACGTGAGGGGGATAGACGCAAGCGAGAAGTTCATAGGCGACCTTCGCGGAGTGACCGACCCTGAGAAGAAGAGAAAAATCATCGGCCGCGATTTTGTGGAAGTATTCAACGAGGCGGCAGGCGAGATAAAAGACGTTAAATGGCTCGGCCAGGGCACAATCTACCCCGATGTCGTGGAGTCAGCCAAGGTGAACGGCACAGCTGTCGTCATCAAATCCCACCACAACGTGGGCGGTCTTCCGGAGAAGATGAATCTCAAGGTCGTGGAGCCGCTCCGCCTGCTGTTCAAGGACGAGGTCCGCAGAGTAGGCCGTCAGCTTGGCATCAGCGAAAGGCTTATCGGAAGGCATCCGTTCCCGGGTCCCGGTCTTGGCATCCGAATCATCGGAGACATCACGCCTGAGAAAGTTCACATTCTTCAGGAAGTTGACTACATCTACATCGAAACCCTTCGCGAAACGGGCCTCTACGACAAGATCTGGCAGGCGGGAGCAATCCTCCTTCCGGTGCAGAGCGTGGGTGTGATGGGCGACGAGAGAACCTACGAGAGGTGCGTGGCTCTTAGGGCCGTGACCTCAGTTGACGGTATGACCGCCGACTGGGCGCATCTGCCTTACGATGTGCTTGCAAGGCTTTCAAACGAGATTATAAATAAGGTTAAGGGCGTGAACCGAGTGGTGTATGAT
>CAVJRU010000002.1:60477-83954 GCA_963652025.1 bacterium | reverse complement strand
TTCGCTACCTTAGGACCGTTATAGTTACGGCCGCCGTTTACCGGGGCTTCGATTCAGACCTTCGCTTGCGCTGAGCCCCCCTCTTAACCTTCCGGCACCGGGCAGGTGTCAGGCCATATTCGTCATCTTAACGATTTCGCATAGCCATGTGTTTTTGGTAAACAGTCGCCTGGGCCATTTCTCTGCGCCCTCATCGCTGAGGGTCCGCTTCTCCCGAAGTTACGCGGTCAATTTGCCTAGTTCCTTAGCCATGATTCACTCGAGCACCTTAGGATTCTCTCCTCACCCACCTGTGTCGGTTTACGGTACTGGCCGCGCCACTCTTAACGCTTCCGGGCTTTTCTTGCGGGTCTGATTACCTGCGCTGTCACTTCGTCCGAAGACTCAGTGTACTGTCGGATTTCAATCTCTCTACGTCCTTCAACCGTCCATTCCGTCGGACGGCGGCAGTGTCACTCCCCGGTCACCCAGTCGCCTGCGGTGCGGGCTGCGGATTATTAACCGCATATACATCGGATTCCCCTTTCGGGTATTCCTTAGTCCCAGGCTAACCCTGATACGTTTAGCGTTGTTCAGGAAACCTTGGGTTTTCGGTGCTGACGTTTCTACGTCAGTTGTCGTTACTTATGCCTACATTTTCTTTTCCGGACACTCCAGAAAGCCTCACGACTCTCCTTCTGCGCCGACCGGAATGCTCCCCTACCACTCAACTCAAGTTGAGTCCCTGGCTTCGGCGGTAGTCTTGATACCCGTTCATTATCCACGCGGCGTCGCTCGACTAGTGAGCTGTTACGCACTCTTTAAATGAATAGCTGCTTCCAAGCTAACATCCTAGCTGTCTCTGCGATGTCACCTCGTTCTCTCAACTTAAACTGCTCTTGAGGGCCTTAACCGAGGGTCTGGGCTCTTTCCCTTTTGCCGCCGGACATTAGCACCCAACGACTCACTCCCGAACATCACTTCACGGCATTCGGAGTTTGTCAGGAATCGACAGGCGATGAAGCCCTCTCATCCTATCAGTAGCTCTACCTCCATGAAGCTAATACGAGGCTGTCCCTAAAGACATTTCGGGGAGTACGAGCTATCTCCCAGTTTGATTAGCCTTTCACCCCTACCCACAACTCATCCGAGCACTTTTCAACGTAAACCGGTGCGGGCCTCCAGAGCCTGTTACGGCTCCTTCACCCTGGTCATGGGTAGATCACTAGGTTTCGCGTCTGTCCCTGCCGACTGAACGCCCTGTTCAGACTCGCTCTCGCTCCGGCTCACGCACCTGAAGTGCTTAACCTTGCCGGCAAGGAACAACTCGTAGGCTCATTATGCAAAAGGCACGCCGTCGCTGATTGCTCAGCTCCGACCGCTTGTAAACGAACGGTTTCAGGGTCTATTTCACTCCCCTGTTCGGGGTGCTTCCCACCTTTCCCTCACGGTACTGGTTCACTATCGGTCTTCCGGAAGTATTTAGCCTTGCGGGATGGTCCCCGCGGATTCAGACAGGATTTCACGTGTCCCGCCCTACTCAGGTAGTATTCCTGGATACGACACTTTACCGGTACGGGCCTATCACCCTCTATGGATGCGATTTCCATCGCATTCCCGTTCTTTGTCGTACCTCTTATGAATACCCCTACAACCCCGAACCTGCCGTAACAGACTCGGTTTAGGCTCTTCCCCTTTCGATCGCCACTACTCAGGGAATCGATACTTTCTTTCTCTTCCTCCGGGTACTGAGATGTTTCAGTTCCCCGGGTTTGCTCCATCTTGGATGGTGCACGGCCTTCAGCCGTGCGGGTTGCCCCATTCGGACATCGTCGGATCAATACCTGTTTGCAGTTACCCGACGCTTTTCGCAGCTTACCACGTCCTTCTTCGCCTCCGGAAGCCAAGGCATCCACCGTTCGCTCTTGTAACCTTCTTCTTGAATGAATTACTTTAAGCTAAGCGCAACTTTTTTTACTTGCACTTTCTTACTCGTTTGCCTTGAAATTGTAGTCCCTAATTCCAAACTCACTCCTTTCAGAATAAGCTTGACGAAAATAACTCTCGTTTTTGATGCGACATCTTCGCTCACGCGTCGATGTCTGAATTACAGACTAAATCTTTTCAATTTATTTTTTGCTTTACCTCTTAATCTTCTCTCAAACTTGTCAATGAACTTCGTCTTTGTTTCTTTTTGGCGTCTACTGCGTTGAACTTCGTATCGTCCAAAAATAAATCAAAGAGCTTTCCGATTTCCTTCAGAACCGTGGGTTCTTCCGAAATGGGCTGCAAAGATACGGACATTTTCTTTACTTGCAAATTTTTCTGAACTTTTTTTTCAAAAAAAATGAAGAAATTTTCCGCAACGGCCAGCCCTCAACCGTGCATTATTCCGCGAACAGCTTGATAATGTTCAAGATAACCTTCGAAGCCTTCTCCATAGACTCCAGCGGAACATATTCCATCTTTCCGTGGAAATTGTGGCCGCCTGCAAAAATGTTCGGACACGGAAGACCCATAAAAGAAAGGTTCGCTCCGTCTGTGCCGCCGCGAATCGGCTGAATTTTCGGCTTCACCCCTTCCATTTCCATCGCCTTCACTGCCTTTTCGATAATTTCGTAGTGCGGCTCCACCATCTTTCTCATATTATAATACTGGTGACGCACCTCAACGCTTGCGGTACCTTCGCCGTATTTCGCATTGATAAAGTTGACGCAGTCGCGGATGATGCCCTTGCGCTTTTCATAAAGGTCAAGGTCGTGGTCACGGATGATGTAGGAGAATGTGGCCTGCTCAACGCTTCCGCTAAAACTGATGAGATGGAAAAATCCCTCGTAGCCTTCCGTGTACTCCGGCCTCTGCTCCACCGGGAGAAGAGAATTGAGCTCCATTCCAATAAGGATGGCGTTTTTCATCTTGCCCTTGGCGTAACCCGGGTGGATGTTGCGGCCCTGGATGTGAACAGTGGCGGAAGCGGCGTTGAAGTTTTCATACTCCAGTTCACCCACTGCGCCGCCGTCCATCGTGTAGGCGTAGTCAGCTCCGAACTTGTTGACAGAGAACTTAACCACTCCCCTTCCGATTTCCTCGTCAGGAGTAAAACCGATGCAAATCTTGCCGTGTTTGAACTCCGGATGCTCCACTATGTACTGCACCGCATCCATAATCTCCGCAACTCCAGCCTTGTCGTCCGCCCCGAGAAGGGTTGTTCCGTCGGTGGTAATAAGAGTCTGTCCCTTATAATCAGCGAGTTCCGGAAAATCAGAAACTTTGAGCGAAAGCCCGTCCACCCCTTTCAAAGGAATGTCCTCGCCATCATAATTCGGGATTATCTGCGGCTTTATATCAGCTCCGGAAGCGTCAGGGGACGTGTCCACGTGGGCTATGAATCCTATGGCCGGAGCGCTTTTCCCCTCTTCAAGGTTTGAGGGAATCTCTGCCATAACGTATCCCCACTCATCGAGGCTTGCCTTCACTCCGAGAGCGGAAAGTTCGCTCTGAAGCATTCTGAGCAGGTTCAATTCCTTTGCAGCGCTCGGCTGGGAGTCGCTCTCCTCACTAGATTGCGTGTCCACGGCGACGTATCTGAGGAATCTGTCTAAAATCTTTTCCATAACGTGTATATACCTATATATAAACTATTTTTTCTCGGTGCGGAGTGAGGATATAATCATATATCCGATTATTGCTATGTAAGGAAGGATTGCCACAGGCTCAGCCCAATACTGTGCCCAGACGCTGTCCGCAGGTATGTACCAGTCCACTTTCGCGAACTTGAGGATGGCGCTCACAACTCCCATAAGCGCACCGCCTGCAATGAATCCGGAAGCGATGAGAGTACCTTTTTCCTGTCTTGCCGCATTCACCTCAGCCTTTTTGCTGCGGGAGGAGACGAACCAGGAAATCGCGCCGCCCACAAGCAGCGGGAGATTAAGGTCGATAGGGATGAACATTCCAAGAGCGAAAGCCAGGGCCGGAACCTTGCAGAGAGTCAGCACAATCGCAATCACGGCACCGATTCCGTAAAGCAGCCAAGGAGCGTTTCCGCCGTTCATCATCGGCTCGATGACGGCTGCCATAGCATTGGCCTGAGGAGCCACGAGGGCGTTTTCACCGGTAAAACCGTAAGTCTGGTTGAGCACCATCATAACTCCGCCCACCGTTGCCGATGCGACGAGTACTCCAAGGAATTTCCAGGTTTCCTGATTTTTCGGGGTGGTTCCAATCCAATATCCCACCTTGAGGTCGGTGATGAAGGCTCCGGCAACAGACAGCGCCGTGCAGACCACGCCGCCTATCACCATTGCAGCCACCATTCCGGCAGTACCCTTGAGCCCGCAGGCAACAAGAATGAGGCTGGCGAGGATGAGGGTCATAATGGTCATTCCGCTAACAGGGTTGGACCCCACGATAGCGATGGCATTTGCCGCAACCGTAGTAAAAAGGAAGGCGATGACGGCAACGATGAGAAGTCCCACAAGTGCGAGCCAAAGGTTTTCAACTACACCGCAGGCGAAGAAAATGAACACTGCGACAAGAGCGATGACGATTCCCAGAACCACGATTTTCATCGAAAGGTCCCTCTGGGTGCGGAGGACCTCCTGCTCTGCATCGCCCTTCTTACGCTTAAACTCCCTTGCAGCAAGTCCCACAGCGGATTTGATGACGCCGAAAGATTTGATAATGCCGATGACTCCGGCAGTTGCGATTCCACCGATGCCGATGTGGCGGGCGTAATTGCTGAAAATCTGGTCTGCTGTCATCTCGGAGACGGTCTGGGTGATGCCTGTGCCCATAAAGTCAAGCACGTTTCCGCCCCAGATGAGATTCATCAGCGGGATGATTACGAGCCAGACAAGGAAACTTCCGCAGCATATTATAAAGGAGTATTTAAGACCCACGATGTATCCAAGTCCCAGAACAGCCGCACCGGTATTGAGTTTAAGAACGACCTTTGCCTTGTCCGCAATGGTTTGTCCGATGGCGAGGGTGGTGGTGGAGATGGTCTCGCTCCAAGCGCCGAAGGTGGCGACGATAAAGTCATACAGTCCGCCGATAAGGCCGCTCGCAAGAAGCGTTTTGGCGCCCTTTCCGCCGCTCTCACCGCTCACAAGCACCTGCGTCGTGGCCGTAGCCTCCGGGAAAGGATACTTTCCGTGCATTTCCTTGACGAAATATTTTCTGAACGGGATGAGGAAAAGTATTCCGAGCACGCCGCCAAGAAGGCTTGAGAAGAAGACTTTACTGAAATTCACAGTAAGCTCCGGGTACTTGTCCTGAAGGATGTAAAGGGCCGGGAGAGTGAATATCGCTCCGGCTACGATGGCTCCGGAGCAGGAACCGATGGACTGGATCATCACGTTCTCGCCCAAGCTGTTTTTCCTTCCTAGAGCAGACGAGAGGCCCACCGCAATGATTGCGATAGGAATGGCGGCCTCAAAGACCTGACCGACCTTTAGACCGAGGTAAGCCGCAGCGGCAGAAAAGATGATGGTCATTACAAGACCGACTGAAACCGACCACGGAGTAACCTCAGGGTAGTTTTTCTGTGGAGACAGAAGCGGCCGGTACTCTTCTCCCGGGCCGAGCTCCCTCGTTGCGTTCTCCGGGAGCGATGTCTGTTTTTTTTCTTCTTGCATATATGTATGATTATAATTTTCCGATTGAGGAGGATTCCTTTCGTTGAGCCTGGGGGGGGCAATACAAGCTCTATATATGTTCAACTTCAGGATGAAGCGTTATGCCGAATTTCCGGTTCACGGAGTCTATGATGGCGGACTCGAGAGAAAGAATCTCAGAGGGGGTCGCCTCGCCGCTAAGATTCACTATGACAAGCGGCTGCTTTTCATAGCAGGCCGCGCCGCCCATCCTCCGACCCTTCCATCCGCACTGCTCAATGAGCCAGGCGGCGGGAACTTTCACAGCTGGACTTCCCTCCTGAATAACGTCATAATGCGGAACGGAAGCCTCAGCCCCTGCCTCAGAGGAGCGATACTCAGAAAGAATCTTCTCGAAATGCTCCGGAGTGATTACAGGGTTTTTGAAAAAGCTGCCGGCAGAGCCAAGTTCCTCAGGCTCAGGTAGTTTTCCCCGGCGAATCATTGTAACGACTTCGCGGATAGCAGACGGAGTAAGGGGCTCACCCTTTGTCGCCTGAGCCTCCACAGCCGCACGAAGATGACCATAGTCAAGATGGGGAGCGGGAGTGCGGCTAAGGGAGAATACTACGGAAGTGACTGCATACTGCCCTTTCCAAGGTCCCTTGAAATTGGATGCACGATAGCCGTAGCCACATTCTGAACGTTGGAATGAAACCTGCTTGCCGGATGAAATCTCCAAGCAGTTCACCCTCTCAATCACATCCTTTGCCTCCACTCCGTAGGCCCCCACATTCTGGACTGCCCCGGAGCCCACTTCTCCCGGGATGTGCGAGAGGTTCTCCACGCCCCAAAGTCCTTCGGAGGACATTTTAGCGACGAAATCGTCAAAAACCAGCCCGGCTCCCGCTTCAACAAGGACGGTCTTTCCGTCGTCGCTTAAAGTATGCACCTCACGCATTGCGCTGTGAACCACGGTGCCCGGGAAATCTCCGGTAAAAAGGAAGTTGCTGCATCCGCCCACAAAAAGAAACGGACGTGGCAAGGTGGAGTCCGAGAGAATTGTGCGAAGCTCATCCACGCTACCATATTCAGCGTAGGCGGCCGAGCGGACTTTCATCCTGAAAGTATTCGCTATCTCCTTATTATATAATATAGTCATATCACTTATTTCCTACCTCGGGGGAGATGAGGGCATTAGCCCCTGACCCGCCAAGGCGCCTATTTTTGCAGCCGGTTGGAAAGAACCGACTTTATTTTGTTCTGTTCAATCATCGCAGAGAGAAGTTTATCCTGCTCGGCGGTGTCTGTGGAGGTAAGCAGAGCCTTCTGGAGCGACACCAGTGTCCTTTCGGTGTTCATAAGCTGGATTTTTATCATCAGCTTTGGAATGTAGGTCACGAGGATGGTGTCCAAGGTGGTGAGAGATTTTTCGAAATTGTCTATAGTCAGGACATATTTATCCACGAGTATCTCTCTCGTTGCAGAACTTAGCGAAGCATCGGAGCTGTCTCTCATTCTGGAAAGAATCTGGTTCTGCTGCAATCCGCTGTCATAAAGGGCGGTGTACTGCTCCAACAGAAGGGCGTACGTCGAGTTGTGAAAAGCAAGGCCGTTGCCTTCCAGAGTGTTGAGTATAAAGTCCGCCACAGTGGGCTCAGGGCACTCGCTGTCATAGAGCGGAGAATCGTTTTCAAACTTGAGAGGATTGTCTCCATATTCAAGAAGGAAGGAGAGAATTTCCCTTTCCACAGGTGCTGTAAGGGGTTCTTCAAAAACTATATTTGCAGCAGAGGGGGCAACTTCAGTCTGATGTTGCGTCCCGTTCGCCGAAGACTCTACCACAGGGGGCTGCGATGACCCCGGAGCAGAAGCCTCTCCCTCCGCCCTTGCGCCCCGCTTAGTCTCACGATCCTTCTGTTTTTTTTCTTCGATAAGAGCAGTTTCACGGGTGTGACGCACCCTGTCGTACAGGAGCTGCTCGTCAGTTCTGAACTTTGCCGCACAGGACTGGATGTACATCGCACGGGTAATCTGGTCCGGGATGAGGGCAATAGTGTCCGCCACCTCATTGATGAGTGCGGAACGTTTCAGAGGGTCCGACCCGGCCTCGCCGAGAAGAATGTCGGTCATAAAGCCGATGAAGTCCTGCTCGTTCTGGCGGATGTAGTCCTGAACCTCGGCAAGGGTGTGAGATTTCGCGAAATCATCCGGGTCCTGTCCGTCCGGAAGGAGCACCACCCTCACATTCAGTCCGCCGCGCAGAACCAGGCCGATGCCGCGGATGGCCGCGTGGATGCCCGCACTGTCGCCGTCATAGATGATGGTCACGTCGTCAGCAAACCTCTTTATGAGCGCGACCTGCCCTGTCGTAAGCGATGTGCCGCTGGAAGCTACCACGTTCATAACTCCCACCTGGTGCATCGAGAGCACATCGAGATAGCCCTCAACGAGGATACATTTTCGCTGGCGCGATATTTCGCTTTTGGCGAAATAGATTCCGTAGAGGGAGCGGTTTTTTACATATATCTCCGTTTCGGGAGAGTTGACATATTTGGCTATTTCCTTGTCAGAGCGAAGCGTACGGCCTCCGAAGGCGATTACCTGCCCGGTTGCGGAGTGAATCGGGAACATAACCCTGTCGTAGAATCGGTCCACAAGGGAGCCGTCGTCGCGGCGTATGCTCAGACCCGTCTCCACGAGATACTCTTCCTTAAACCCGGCCTCACGCGCGGCCCTGCTGAGGGCATCTCTGCTTTTAGGCGCCCAACCGAGACCATATTTCTCGATTGTGGAGTCCTCCAGACGCCGCTTACCGTGGAAGTAGCTGTAGGCTATTGCCTTACCATCAGGAGTCTGGAGCTGCTGGCGGAAAAAGTCGTATGCGAATTTCGAGACGACAAAAAGACTGTCCTTATGCTGCTTGCGGGCAATGTCTTCTGCCGATTCCTCCTTTTCCTGCACCTCTATGTGGTATTTCCTTGCCAGAAGTCTAAGCGCATCAGGGTACGAGAGACTTTCCTGCTCCATAACGAAATTCACCGCGGAGCCCGCCTTGCCGCATCCGAAGCACTTGTAGATGCCTTTGGAGGGCGAAACGTGGAACGAAGGGGTTTTCTCGTTGTGGAACGGGCAGCAGGCGACATAGCCTGAACCGCGGCGCTTGAGAGTCACGTAGTCTCCGACCACATCGACAATCTGCGCCGCGTCCAAAATTTTATCAACAGTCTCCTGAGGAATCATTTATTCAAATTTAAGCTGCTCTATAAAGTGCAGGGTGGGGACAGAGGTAAAAAAAGATGGGATAAAATGCCCGCTCTTATTTAACTTCCGCCTTTTGCTCTTCCGGCTGGAGGGCCTTCTTAACCTTCTTCTGAATCATCATAATCTTTATAGAAGAAACGAGTTCGGAAATTCCGGAAACGACAAGCGCAACTCCCACAATCACAGCAACAGTCTCAGTGAAAAGCTGCGAAGCGAACATAAGCACCGCTCCGAGTCCCGCCTCAACGACCGGAAGCAGGAAGAACCAGAATCCGAACCTCAGCACCCTTTCCGCGCTAATCAGGACAATGACCTGATAGATGCCGGCAAGAAGAAGCACAAGACCGATGAGTTTCACGGCTATGTTAGCGATGTAGCCCGCAAAAATGAAAACAAGCACAGAAAGCGCTATCTCAATGATGCCGTTGGAAAGCCACATCGAGAAGGATTTCTCCTTGTGATGCGTGATTGCCCAAATGACCATTCCGACGCCGTATACGCCAAGAACAATCGCAAAAATTTCAACGATAAGCGGGAGCACATCACCTGGATATGCAACGGCTAGAATGCCGAGTCCGAGTGAAGCGAATGCCCTTACAAGGCCGCTCCAGGGGGTTTTGTAACCGAATGTAATCATAATATTTTATTTTTATCAATTTGCAACTTCACACAGGAATTTAAGACGCACAAGGCGGATCTCGTTCTCTTCGTAATCCCGACAAAGGTCCGCCATCGCGTCCTGAAGAGAATCAGACTTGGCTTCATTGCGGAAATAATCATATATTTCCTCCACCACGTCTTCATCGACCGTTTGCCGTATGTAGTAGTCGAGATTGAGTTTCATTCCGGATGAAACTATTGACTCAATCTTAGTCAGAAGTTCGTCAAATTCCATTCCTAGTGCCTCAGCAATGTCGTCAAGAAAAATCTGGCGGTCAATATTCTGGACTATCGTGGAATTGACGCTCTGTTTCGGAGTGCTGCGAATGACGACAAAATCCGACGGACGCTCTATCTCGTTTTCCTCCACATAGTTGGAAATAAGTTCCAGGAATTTCTTTCCGTATTTCCCAGCCTTCCCGGCACCGACTCCCTGACAATGCTGGAGTTCTTCCTGAGTGAGCGGATACATTATGGACATATCCTCAAGTGCGGCATCGCTGAAGATGACCCACGGCTGAAGTTTAAGAGTGTGGGCGAGATCCTTACGGAGGCCCTTGAGCATTGACAGAAGAACTTCGTCTCCTCCTCCGCCGCTTCCTGCCTTCACTGAGGCCGGTACAGCGTCATCGTCATCGTCTCCAGGAGCGAACTCCCTGTCTTCCGTAAGCAGGATAGGGGTCGGGGCTTTGGCATATTTCCGTCCATTCGCCGTGACGCTTATAAGTCCGTATGCTTCAATGTCTTTTTCAAGGAAATGCAGGATGAGCCCCTGATGGATGACAGCACACCAGAAATGTGAGCTATGTTCCCTGCCGGCGCCGAAAAATTCCAGGCGGTCGTGACGGTAGGACTCGATGAGGGAATTGGTCTCCCCGGCGAGGATGTTAGCAAGATGCTCCGTCTTGAACCTCTCAGGAAGCGCTTCCACAAGGTCAATTACCATACACATCTGCGCAGACCCTTCGAATTGTTTCTTCGGGTGCAGACAGTTGTCGCACGCACCGCAGTTGTCATTCGGGTAATCCTCGCCGAAGTAGTTGAGCAGCAGCTTCCTGCGGCACTGGTTCGACTCCGCGTAGGCCATCGTCTCCATAAGAAGCTGACGCCCGATTTCCTGCTCCGCGATGGGCTTTCCCTGCATAAACTTCTCCAGTTTCTGGATGTCCTTGCTGCTGTAGAAAGTTATGCACTGACCTTCACCTCCGTCACGTCCTGCACGGCCGGTTTCCTGATAGTAGCCCTCAAGACTCTTCGGGATGTCGTAGTGGATGACAAAACGCACGTCCGGCTTGTCGATGCCCATTCCGAAGGCGATGGTGGCAACGATTACGCTGACCTCCTCCATCAGGAAGGCATCCTGGTTCTCGGCCCTGGTTTTTGCGTCCAGGCCCGCGTGGTACGGGCGGGCGGATATTCCGTTGATACACAGAAGTTCAGCTATTTCCTCCACCTTTTTGCGGCTGAGGCAGTAGATGATGCCGGATTTGCCCGGATTCTGTTTTATGTATTTGATTATATCGCGTTTCGGGTCGGATTTGTCGCGAATTTCATAATAAAGATTAGGGCGATTGAATGAGGACTTGAAAACTTTCGCATTCTGAATGCCGAGGTTTTTCATTATGTCGCTCTGAACCTTCGGGGTGGCTGTCGCTGTGAGGGCTATAATCGGAGAACGTCCTATCTCCTCCACTATTTCGCGTATGCGCCTGTATTCCGGGCGGAAATCGTGTCCCCATTCGGAAATGCAGTGAGCTTCGTCAATGGCATAGAACGAAATGTGAATCTCCTTGAGCAGAGCGATGTTTTCGGGTTTGGTGAGAGACTCAGGCGCAACATACAGAAGTTTTGTCGCCCCTGAAAGCAAATCGTCGCGGACTTCCGAGAGCTGGGTGCGGCTGAGCGAGGAGTTCAGAAAATGGGCTATTCCCTCATTCCCCTCCACAAAACCGCGTATGACATCCACCTGATTTTTCATAAGCGCGATGAGCGGAGAAATCACGATTGCAGTTCCCTCCATCAGAAGGGCCGGGAGCTGATAGCACATACTCTTTCCACCGCCCGTCGGCATAAGGACAAACGCGTCGTTTCCCTCCACAAGGTGGCGTATAATCTCTTCCTGTCCGGGTTTAAATGAGTTGAAGCCAAAGAATTGGCGAAGCTTTTCAAGGAGTTTTTCTGAACTTATCATAGCGCGAAACTCAATTATTTTCTAAGTTACGCATTATTTTTTCTTTTGCAAAATAAATGTGCAGTTTTTGTTGTATCTTTGCCGCTCGCATACGGTTAAATTGAATAAAACCAAATACATTTATATTTATGAAAGCACTTAGAATTTTTGCGGCAGCACTCGTAGCCACTCTTGCACTTTCCTGCAAGACAAATACGGTAAAAGTTGATGTAGAGCTTCCTACATCTGCAGACGTTGACTCTGTAAGCTACCTTATCGGAGTAAACTTCGGTTCATTCCTCAAGAGCAACAATTTCTGCGACAAACTTTCAGAGCTCAATATGTCTGAACTCAAGAAGGGTATGAACGACTTCCTCAAGGCTGAGGGTTCAGTTTACGACGAGAACTTCGGCGAGCAGTTCAAAATCAACCCTGAGGAGATGGGCCGTATTCTTAACGGATTCATTTCCAAGAAGATGGAGTACAAGGCAGCAGAGAACCTCGCGCTTGGTAAGAAATTCCTCAAGGACAACCTCAAGAACGGAGTTGACACCACCGCTACAGGTCTTCAGTATGCTATCGCTGAGGAAGGCGCAGAGTACAAGATTCAGCCTAAGGACACCGTTTGGGTATTCTATGAGGGCAAGACCATCGACGGAAAGAAATTCGACGGCAATATGGACAGCGAGGAGCCTGCTCAGTTCGTTGCAAACCGCGTAATCAAAGGCTGGACAGAGGGTCTCGGACTTCTCGGCGAGGGCGGAAAGGCAACATTCTACATCCCTGCAAACCTTGCATACGGCGAGAGGGGAACCCGCGGAATCGAGCCTAACTCAGTTCTTATTTTCGAGGTCGAGGTTACCAAGGTCGGCAAATTCGTTGAGAAAGAGGACGACGCGCAGGAAGCTGCTAAGACAAGGATGTCTCCGATGAAACCAGGCCCACAGATTAGGAAATAATCATTATGGCACTTGAATTAACAGGAAAAATCATTTCGAAACTCCCTGTCCAGACCGGAACTTCCGCAAGAGGCGCGTGGTCAAAGCAGGAGTTCGTGATAGAATACCAGGAAGGAAACTACCCGACACAGGTTTGTATGAACGTTTGGGGTGAGGACAAGGTGAAGGAGCTCGAGGGCTATCAGGCCGGAGAGACCGTAAAGGTGTCCTTCAATCTTTCCTCCCGCGAATGGAACGGAAGGTGGTATTCAGACATCAGAGCTTGGAGAATTGAGAGGGGTGGCGATGCCGCCGCTCCTGCAGGCACTCCTGGATACACCGCTCCGACCGGAGCAGGTGATCCTGCAACCACTCAGACTCCTGGCACGAGTGATTTCACGGCTGGGGGCGAGGGCGCTGACGACCTGCCATTCTAAGCAGAATCGCACTCTTAGTCAAGCATTATAGAAATAGCGACCAGGTTTTGCCTGGCCGCTATTTTTTTTACCGTTATGCATTGACTGCGGCGTCAGTCCTTGAGATCACCGAGCCTACCTATTCTTATCACTGATTAAACTCTGCGAGGCTGTGGATGAAGAGGCCGGAGCGGAGTTTCGGCTCGAACCAGGTGGTTTTCGGTGGCATTATGTTGCCGCTGTCGGCTATGTCCACCAGCTGCTGCATTGATACCGGGTAGAGGGCGAAAGCGATTTTCATCTCTCCGCTGTCCACCCTGCGGGCTAGCTCGCCGATGCCGCGGATGCCGCCGACAAAATCTATCCTCTTGTCGGTCCGAAGGTCCTTGATGCCGAGAATGCGGTCAAGGACGAGGTCGGAGAGAACCGTCACGTCCAGCACCCCGATAGGGTCGGCGTCATTGCAGCGGCCGGGAAGGGCTGTGAGACTGTACCACAGGCCGTCAAGATACATCGAGAAATTATGGAGTCCGCGGGGGGCAAACCCAGCTTTGACGCCTCCCTGAGCCGCCTGACGTTCCTTTTCGCTGCCAAGAAGTTCAACTTTGAAGTCCTTTCCGAGAAGAGCAAGGATTTCCTCCGGGCTGTGGCCGTTAAGGTCGCGGACCACCCTGTTGTAGTCTATGATTTTGAGCTGGCTCTGAGGGAAGGCAACGGCCATAAACCAGTTGTATTCCTCCTTGCCGGTGTGAAGGGGGTTCGCTGCCCGCTTTTCCGCGCCCACTCTTGCTGCGGCGGCCGTACGGTGGTGTCCGTCAGCGACATAGAAGGCCGGAATTGCATCGAATGTGCGACTGATGGCGGCGATGTCCTCGTCGGAATCAATGACCCAGAAATGGTGTCCGAAGCCGTCGTCCGGGGCCGTAAAGTCGTACTCGGGAGTCTTCGAGGTGTATTTGCGGACTATGGCGTCAATCGCGGCGTTATCCGGGTAGGCGAAAAAGACAGGCTCGATGTTGGCGTTCTGGATGCGGATGTGCACCATTCTGTCATCCTCCTTCTCCTTGCGGGTGAGTTCGTGCTTTTTGATTGCGCCCGAAGCGTAGTCGTCGGCGTGGGCACAAAGAACAATGCCGTACTGGGTGCGTCCGTCCATCGTCTGGGCATAGACATAGTAGCACTCCTTGGAGTCGGCACGAAGCCATCCGCGACTTTTCCACTTGGAGAAATTCTCCACGGCCTTGTCGTAGGCCGCCTGGGAATGTTCATCCGCAATCGGGCTGAAGTCAATCTCTGGACGGGTTATGTGCAGGAGGGATTTCTCCCCTGCCTCGGCTTTCGCCTCCTCGGAGTTCATCACGTCGTAGGGCCTGGCGGCAACTTCTTCTACGATTTCACGCGGCGGACGGAGCGCCGCAAAGGGTTTTACTCTTACCATAATAGCGGCAGACCGAATTAAAGTCTGCTTGATTTACATTATTATTTGTTCAATTTATACTTTTCGCAACCGTTGGAGAAATAACCGCAAATCTGGCGAGCGGCGGCGAGGCCGGCATTGATGTTGGCTTCGGCGGTCTCCGCGCCCATTTTCTTAGGGGTGGCGAAGTAGCGTTTGCCGAGCGCGGCGGCAAAGTCGGCGGCGGAGTCAGGGGCGACGTCGGCGACATATTTGAGGTCTTCCCTCTCCTTCAAAACATCCAGAAGCGATGCCTCGTCAATAACCTCTTTTCTCGCGGTGTTCACGAGGCAGCCTCCCTTAGGAAGCAGAGCGACGAGTGTGCGGCCGATTGAGCCACGGGTCTCGGGCGTTGCAGGAATGTGGAGCGAAACGAAATTGCAGCTGCTGTAAAGCTGTTCAAGGGACGAAGCGGCCTCAATGCCCTCTGCCTCAATCTTTTCTGCAGGGACAAAAGGGTCAAAAGCCATAACGTTCATTCCAAGCGCCTTAGCTTTCGCGGCTACAAGTCTGCCCACATTGCCGTAGGCCTGAAGACCGATTTTCTTGCCGGCAATTTCGCTTCCCGTGCCAGGAGTGAACTGGTTGCGGGAGATGTAGATTATAAGGGCAATGACAAGTTCAGCAACAGCATTGGCGTTCTGCCCCGGGGTGTTCATCGCCACGACCCCGTGCGCCGAGCAGGCAGCAAGGTCAAGGTTGTCATATCCAGCCCCGGCCCGGACGACGATTTTAAGTTTCGGTGCCGCGTCAAGAACCGCTGCGGTGACTTTGTCCGAGCGAACGATGAGCGCGTCCGCATCGCCAACGGCAGAGATGAGCTCAGCCTCGTCGGCATATTTTTCAAGGAGAGAGAGCGTATGTTCCTCAGCCTCAACTATTTCCCTAATTCCCTTTACAGCCGCAGGCGCAAAGGGCTTCTGTGTGGCAATCAGTATCTTCATAAATGTAGTCTAAATGTTAAAATAACTCTTGATAAGATTTGTGAGGGATTTTGGAGGACAGAACTCTTTTTCGATGAAGGATGGAGTACTCGACTGATGAGAAAAGAGTTATAGACCCAAAAGACCCACAAATCTACTTATGCAAAGCCTCGAACTCCTGCATCGTGGCAATCAGCGCCTTCACAGACTCCACAGGGCAGGCATTGTAGAGCGAAGCCCTGAAGCCGCCCACTGAGCGGTGTCCCTTGATGCCTACCATTCCCCTCTCCTTCGCGAAGGATAGGAACTCGTCCTGAAGGGCCTCATAGCCAGGCGCCATAACAAAACATACGTTCATAATGGAGCGGTCCTCTTTTGCCGCCGTCCCCACAAAGAGAGGGTTGCGGTCAATTTCCTCATAAAGAAGTGCGGATTTTTCCACATTCACTTTGTTAATTGCCTCAACTCCGCCCTGAGCCTTGAGCCATTTAAGGGTCTCCTTCATTACGAAAATCGGGAACACAGGAGGGGTGTTGAACATTGACGCTCCGTCGATATGTGTCTGATAGTTAAGCATTGTCGGGATGTAATGGGAGACCTTTCCGAGTGCATCACGACGCACTATGGCGAACGTTACACCCGCCGGGCCCACATTTTTCTGCGCACCGCCGTAGATGACGGCATATTTGGAGACATCCACAGGGCGCGACAAAATATCCGATGACATATCAGCGATAAGCGGAACCGGGCAGTCAATGTCGGTGCGGATTTCCGTTCCGTAGATGGTGTTGTTCGTAGTAATGTGGAAATAGTCAAGATCTGCAGGGATTTCATAGCCCTTAGGGATGTAGGAATATGTCTTGTCGGCAGAAGATGCCACGGCAAATGCCTCAGCACCCTTTGAGCCGGCGAATCCCTTGGCTTCCTTGAGGGCCTTCTTCGCCCATACGCCCGTTTCCAGATAGCCAGCTTTCTTTTCCAGGAAGTTCATTATGACATAGAGGAAACCCATACTTGCGCCGCCACCGAGGAAAAGAACCTCGTAATCATCCGGAATGTGCAGGAGTTCCTTCCAGAGCGCACGGCATTCGTCCATCACGGCTTCCCACTCCTTGGTGCGGTGGGAAATCTCGATTACGGACATACCCGTGCCGGAAAAATCCTTCAGAGCTTCGATTGCAGCCTCAATGGCCGGTTTTGGCAGAACGCAAGGTCCTGCATTAAAGTTGTGAACTGTCTTTGCCATATCTACTATTGTTTTTTGTTAATAATCCTGCGCCGGGGCATCGCGCAACCGTAAAGCCGAGCACCCGTCAATATCTCCTATTCGTTTGAGAAAATCCTCCTCCGCGCTCAGCCTGACCCTTGCGCGAAGAGAACACTCAAGGTCAAAATTCTGGTCGAGCGGGTCAATTTTCATATCCTTCAGCGTTTTCATAACGCTGTTCATCGTTGCATAGGAAAAGTGCAACTCATACACCTCAGCGGCTACTTTCTCAACAACTTCAGCCTTTGAAAGGGCATCGGCGGTGGATGTTTTGTAGGCACGGATAAGCCCGGGGATGCCGAGTTTTATTCCGCCGAAATAGCGGACTACAACGACCAGGATATCACTCAACCCGAGCGAGTCAATCTGTCCGAGGATGGGACGTGCTGCCGAGCCGGAAGGCTCCCCGTCGTCGTTGGCGCGGAAAACATCTCCTTTGTAGCCCAGACGGTAAGCGTAGCAGTGATGCCGGGCATCGTGGTATTGTTTTTTCAGGGATGAGACAATCTCCTTCACGCTTTCCACATCTTCCACAGGATAGGCCAGCGCGATGAAACGCGACCCGTTATCGCGGAAAAGGCCCTCCGAAGGGGAGGCGATGCTCTTGTAAGTATCTTTAATGCCTGAAGGCGTGTCCATATTCTCGAAATTGAGTGTATCGTCAAAAGTAGATATAATTTTTCAGTTTTCAAATATCATTTGTAACTTTGCCGACCCCTTTAGAGAACCTCTCCGAGAATCGCACAAAGAAACGCGTGCGCTACCGGCAGATGTGCTCACGAAGGAGTTGAGTAGTTAATAGTTTAGGTCACACAAACATTATGATTCTCAAGTACAGAGTCTCACTGCCCGGATTGAAGGGCTTCGCAAGGGTATACGAACTCAAAGCTACGAGTTCACTCTATTCTTTCCACAAGAAGATGCACGCCGATATGGATTTCCCTATGGACCAGATAGTCTTGTTCAAGGCTGTGGATCCTTCCGGTAGTGCCATTGCACGTTATAGCGTTCAGGATATGGGCAAGGGGACAATTGACGAGGTCACTCTTGGAGATTGCCACAAAAGGGGCGAGGACAGTTTCGTATATTTCTACGACACGACAAACAAGAAGAGCGTTCTCGTGAATTTCGAGGGCGAAGTGCCTGAGAGAAAAGGAATTGTCTATCCTGTTCTCGTGGAGACGAAAGGTCCTAATCCGATTGAGTTTGAGAATGGTTACGTGGCTTACGAGGACCTGCCTGAGGATAAGAAGCGCAACATCATCCGTAAGGAAGAGGGGAACTGGGATGACGAAGAAGAGGATGATTATGAGGACGATGCCGACGAGGAGGATGAGGACAAGGAGGAAGAGGAGCAGGTTTACGACGAGAACGAAGGCAACGATGCCGATTAAAAAGCAGCGCAAGCCTTGCGCTCCATCTTTTTAACCAACAACACACATTCATCTAACTGTCTTGTTTGAAACGAGTTGAGATTATATTGGGACCTACCGGGGTCGGGAAAACCGATTACGCCATCTCTCGTGCCCTTGAGTGCGGTTCACCCGTAATCTCCTGCGATTCAAGACAGATTTTCAAAGAAATGACAATCGGGACAGCTGTCCCTGATGCTTCACAGCTTAACGCCGTGAAGCATTATTTTATTCAGTCCCACACAGTTACCGAAGACTACACAGCAGGGAAATACGAGATTGAAGCCAATGCTCTTGTCTCGCATCTTTTTGAAGAAGGCGGAGACAGAACCCTCATAATGTGCGGAGGCTCAGGATTTTATATCGACGCATTCTGCAACGGACTGGACGACTTCCCGCCGGCGGATATGGCACTTCGCGAGAGTCTGAGCAAACAGTGCGACGAGGAAGGAGTTGCACCTCTGTCTGGGCGTCTTCAAGAACTTGACCCTGAGACCTGCGCCCAGATTGACCTTTCCAATCGTCAGAGAGTAATCCGCGCTCTTGAAGTCTGCCTTATGACCGGGCGGAAGTTCTCTTCATTCAAGACCTCACCTGCTAAAAAGCGGGATTTCGAAATCGTGAAAGTGGGACTCACACGTCCAAAGGAGGAACTTTACAGACGAATAGACGAGAGGGTTCTGAAGATGGTGGACGAGGGTCTCGTGGAAGAGGCCAGAAGGCTCATCCAGTTCAGGGAAAGACCGGCCCTTCAGACGGTTGGCTACAAGGAACTTTTCGCCTGGTTTGATTTTCTCGATGGCAAAGTTTCCACCGAGGGCTGGGGGCCTACATCACCGGGAGACGGCCCGGTGACCACCCTGGAACGAGCAGTGGAGCTCATCCAGCGCAACTCCCGCCGTTATGCCAAGCGCCAGATGTCCTATTGGCGCCGGGACAACACCATAAGATGGCAGGAAGCATAAACCTTCTGAACGATTAGTCTGAAAAACTCAATCGAGGGCGGTAAAGATGTAGCCCGCGGGGATGAGGGAGTCGTTGAAACAGAAGAAGCTTGCGGGCTTGGAGGAAGCTGCGAGAGTCATTGAGCGGACCGAAATGTTCACCTCGGAACCATTTTTCATCTTTAATGAGATACTCCGGATTTTTTTCCCGTCAGAAGATTTCCTGACCTGCAGTCCAGTCTTGTTGTCCACGTCTCCACTTACAGGAACGAGGTCGTCGAGCGGGAGAGCTTCTTCCCGGACGATTTCCTTTGCTACCGAGTCCACCGTCCAAATGTGCTGAGCATTGCAATAAATCTGATATCCGTTGCCTTCTATCCGAAACATTCCATTCTGATAGACCAGTTTTCCGGGATAATTTATTTTGGCATCGCCGGGAGCTGTTACAACAAGGTCATATTCCGCCTCCAGACTGTTTCCCGTGCGCGCGAATTCACTGATTACCTCTGAAATCGAGTTCTGCGCAAAGGCACTCCGTCCCCCAGCAGCAAAAAGCGCCAGAGAGAGAAAAATGGATATGATCAATTTCCGGAACATTTCAGTCTAGAGGTTCGCAGTTTAAGAAAATCTCGCCTACTCAAAGGCCGTTCTACCCGTTCTGAGTGGTGAAAGCGGTGATTATCGGCTCAAGCTCAGCATAGTCGCCAACAAGAACGGCGCGAGGCTTCGAGCCTTCCTGCGGACCCACGATGCCGGCTGCCGCCAGCTGGTCCATTATGCGGCCCGCACGGGCATATCCAAGCCCCAATTTTCTCTGAAGGTCAGATGTGGAGCCCTTCTGTGTGGCAACCACAAGACGGGCAGCATCGGCAAACATCTCGTCAATCTTTGAAATGTCAATCGGGCCGTCAGAAGATGCTCCCTCATCGGTGCTTGGCGGAGTCGGAAGATAGTACGGAGTTGTGTAACACTGTTTGTAGCCGTTCTGCTTCTCAATAAACGTGGTAATCTTGTCAATCTCGCTTGTTTCCACAAGAGCGCACTGAACCCTTTCCATCTCCACTCCCGCGTAGAAGAGCATATCGCCCCTTCCAATCAGGCTCTCTGAGCCCGGAGAGTCAAGAATGGTCATAGAATCTATCCTGGACACAGTCCTGAAGGCGATTCGCATCGGGAAGTTCGTCTTGATGTCACCGGTGATGACAGAAACCGAAGGACGCTGGGTTGCGATGATAAGGTGTATTCCGGCGGCACGACCTTTCTGCGCGAGACGGATGATTGCCGTGCTGATGCCTCTTGAAAGGGCCTTGCCCTCCTGGCCGAATCCGGAAGACATCGTAAGGTCAGCGAACTCGTCGATTACCACCACGATATACGGGAGGAATTTATGTCCATCGGCAGTGGAGAGGTGACGGTTACGGAATTTCTCGTTATAGTCCTTGAGTTTGTTCACTCCGGCCTGAGCCAGAAGAGCATACCTCTCATCCATCTCCACACAAAGCGAATTCAGAACGTCTGAAGCATCCTTTGGTTTTTTGATGATTGCGTTCTCTGCTTCCTCTTCCTCTGAAGATGCGGTAGGAAGAACGGCGAGGTAGTGCTTGAGAAGCCGCTTATAAGCCGTAAATTCCACCATCTTCGGGTCCACGAAGACGAACTTGAGTTCAGAAGGGTGCTTCGCATAAAGAAGCGAGGAGACTATCACATTCAGTCCCACGGACTTACCCTGCTGAGTGGCACCGGCAACAAGAAGGTGCGGGGCCTGCGCGAGGTCGAATACTTTAACCTTGCGGGTGATGGTGCATCCGATTGCGACAGGAAGTTCAGCCTTAGTATCACGGAACGCCTCATCATTAAGCATCGCCTTGAGCGGGACGACGGAGGCTTTACGGTTTGCGACCTCGATTCCCACAGCGTCGTCAAGTTTCACTACCCTCACGCCCTTGGCGCCAAGAGAAATGCCGATGTCGTTTTGAACGTTCTTTATGGAAGCGAATTTGACTCCCGGAGCCGGGAAGACTTTATAGAGAGTCACGGTAGGACCGGCCTTGGCCGTTATGTCTTCCACTTTAATTTTGAAGTTGAGAAGCGTCTGGCGGATGCGGTTAATGTAGTCCTGTTGCTCCTCGATGGTCACAACAGTCTGCTTGTCGGCGTAGTCTTCCAAAAGGTCGAGAGACGGGAAAGCATAGCGTTCGAGGTCTGCACGGTTGTCAATGCGCGGGAGTTCTTTCAGCCCCTCGGTGGAGAATACTTCACCTTCCTCAAGTCCCTCTGTAATAGGATGTTCACTCTGAGCGGAGACCTCCTCGCCGGGACCGTCTTCATCTAGAGGCTCCTCGTTATTTTCTTTCTCCTCGGAGGTAACATCTTCGGTCTGGTCATCCAAAACCGTAGGTATCACCTCATCATATGGCACCTCATCATTACCAGGAAGAACTTCCTGAGGCGCTTCAGCACCAACGTTTTCTATAGCAGGAGTTTCCTCTACAGCCTCCGTTTTCTCTTTCCTGGAGATGTCAATGGAAGAGAACCAACGGGCAAATTTTCCGCTTGCAAAAAGAAGCCAAACTATAAAAAGAATCAGCAGAAATAGCCCGGTTCCTATTTTCCCTATCAGAAGTTCACACAGATAGACAAACTCAGCTCCCGCATATCCCCCAAGTCCGCCGCCGAAAAACGTGTCAGGGCAAAAAAGAGAAGAAAAGAAGGAAAGGATGAAAGAAAAAAGCGGGGCAGCTGCAAGGGTAAGCGCGCAAGGGCGAAGAAAATCCGAGTCAAGACTGCGACGGAAAACCTTCACAGAAAGCATCCCCAGAAGCGCTACTATGCAGAATGCGGAAAGTCCGAAGCATCCCCCCACCAAAAATCTGGACCACCACAGTCCTGCGGCAGACCCTGCGTTTCGCGGAGCGCCTGCATTCACATCCGCCCAGGAAGTGATGCTGAAGTCGCTTTTCCAAGTAAAAAGATAGGAAATGCAGCAATAGAGAGTGTAGACGGTAAAAAACATCAAGACAATACCCGCCACCTTGCAGATGACGGATTTTGTGTCCTCATCAAGGGATTTGAGCCACTTGACGGGGTTTTTGAGCCGGAGTTTCCGCTTCGTATTTTCCTGCTGTTTTTCCGACAATGCCATACTATTTCCTTTCCTTAACGATGATGATACTTGGAGTTGAACTAACTATCTTAGGCGATTACAGTACACGAGAAAATGTACCTTTGGGGAAATTACCTGAATTTGCGGTTATTCTTATTATTTTTCTTTCCGCCCTGCTGCTTTTTGGGAGCCTGACCCGGGCGAAGATAGTTCGAGTCAGCGCCAACCCTGCTAAGCTGCATTCCTTCAGGCACTTTGATGCGTCCGTCCGAGAGTTTCTCGATGTCCTGGAAGATGGTTTCGTCTGCCACGCTGTCTTTGTTCCAGATGAGGTACTGAGTCCTCATATAGATTGCAAGAGAGCGGATTACGGCTGTCTTAACCTCGCCGTCTTCCATCCCGGATACAAGGTTAATCATACTTTCGATATTCCTTCCGTACTGGGTCGCACGGATGGGACGCCTCTCCACTGAAGGCACGTCCGGACGGGACTGAGCCTCCTGCGGGTCGGGTGCGGGATATGGCGAGTCAATGTCAAGAGAATACCCTGCGATGATGTAAAGGTCATCCCAGAGTTTTCTGTCGTAATTCTCCTGCTTGTGCACATCGGAGTTGATGATTTCCATCGTTTTGATTACCGCACGGGCCTGCTCGCTGCGTTTGTCGCGGTCTTCAATTTTTTTGAGGCTTTCCACCATATCCAGAATGGTGCGGCCATATTCCGGCTTCACAAGTTTCTCTTTTTCAGTATTATAGACAAGTGTCCTCTGCTGGTTTTCCATAAAGATGTTTTTAAGTTTCGCAAGTCACGAAATCCATTATAGGCCCTCGCACGGGAAAGCGCAAGGACTACAAAGTTAGGAGTAGTTTGCGTTTTCTGCAAGAAAAAAATCACTTTATCTTAAAGGCAGCAGGAGGGGTCATTCATCCACCTTTTCGACCACGCCGGCCCCGACATACCACAGATACCCTTCCACTTTGGCGAAGCCCATCTGGCGGTAAGCGGCAATGTATTCCAGGACCTGAGCGTGATACTGCTCCGTTATTCTGCCGGACTTATGGTAGTGGCCGAACTTATAGTCAATTATGACCGCCGATGTCCCATCTGAGGAGATTTCCACGCGGTCCGGACGGCGCTGCTCTCCCGAAGAAAGAGCTATCGGGCGCTCATTCAGAACCTTCGATTTCTCTGAAAGGAACCACCCCCTCTCCTCGCTGACTTTTTCAATGCGAGTGGAAAGAAAAGCCAACGCCTCTTCGGACTGGGATGCTGACAGAGACCCCTCATCAACAGCCCTCTCTATGGCTTCCGGGAGGTCCTCCGGCGTAGAAATGGAGGAAAGGATGT
>CAVJRU010000002.1:0-60467 GCA_963652025.1 bacterium | reverse complement strand
TGGCGTCCTGGATGTCCTCCGGCGTAGAGTTGGAGGAAAGGATGTTGTGAAGGACTATGCCGCGAAGGCGCGTGGACGCATCCACGCCGACAGCACCATCCTCAGAGAAAAAGTCGGCAGCATCACTGTCCACACGAAGCCGAGAGGAGTCCATCGGATAGGTCGGATAGGTGCTCGGAATGGGTTCGTCAATAAATTTCCTTGCGTATCTCTCTTTTTTCCCTCCCTTTCTCGCATTTTCCACATCCTCGTGGGAGCAGAATGCGCCGAAAGTGTATTCCGTGCCCCAGTCAGACTGGGAGGAAGCAAATCTTACGGGGTTAACTGAATCCGAGGCAGGGGCAGAAGTTTCCAATGAGGAATCCGAGGCGGCAGAGCCCGCGCAGGATGCGACAAAAAGATTAAGCGCATCGGCTGCCGTGGAGATGTCCTTGGAAGAAGAGGTGCTACCGCAAATAAGGCACAACCCCAGTTCAGGACGGGTGAGCGCCACATACATAAGATTCAGAGCATCAATGCACTGATAGAGTTTTTCCTTTTCATACACTCCGTTGAAATAGGTCCCGGCACTTTTTGAGGAAATGGTTGGTTTGAAAATCTGTCCGTCCACAGCTGCCTTGAACTTATCAACAAGAGAGTCCTCAGAAGGCTTTGATTCCCCGTTTTCTCTCTCGCAGGGCTCAGCCTCTAAGACTTCGGAGAATTCGGGCGACTCAGGCGATTCCGAGGCTTCAGAAGATACGCCTTCTGAAGCAGAAGCGTCTTTTTCACTCGGGAGAGAGATTTCGGCCCACTGGGATGAAGACTTGAAGAATTTTATATCCTCAAGGCCGGGGATTATGACGTATGGGAACTCAAGGCCCTTTGCCTTGTGGATGGTAATGATGCGGACAGCTTCAGAAGAGGACGGGGAAGCGATTTTCACCGGATTGGAGGCGGTGTCGGCCCAAGCGCGGAGAAAGTCCGCAAGATGGTTTCCGTTTCTCTCCACCCAGCTCTGCATCCAGTCCATAAATGCCTGAATATAAACAGAATGGCTCTCGACGAGATGTTCATCTTTCTGCCTCATTCCCTGTATCACGCTCTCGGCAAGGCTCACAAGCGAGGACTCTTCTGACGGAGTAAAGTCCATTATCTCACGCGCGAGGTAGCCTGCAATCTCGTTCTCCGGGTTCTCGACAAAAGAAAGGATGGAGACCAGACGGCGCACTACGATGGAATTAGAGACAGTGAGAGAGTCGTCCGAGATGACGGGTATTCCCTTATCCATCAACGCATTGGCTATCATCTCTCCCGGAGAGTTCTTGCGACATACCACAGCTATGTCGCCATACTTCACTCCTTTCTCATCGTGGAGGTACACCACTTCACGGACCGTGCGCTCCAGAACAGGGTCATAGCCATCTGGAACTGTCTCATCTTTCTTCTTCAGAGCGGCAAAGCAGATTTTCACCTGCCCGAGTCCGCCGGTTTTGCTCGGAGCCTGACGAACGTCGGAGTATATGCCGGAAATCATCTTTCCGCCCTCACCGCCAAAAGATGCTGCAAGGCTGTCCCTCAGCCCCTCAAAGAAAGAGTTATTGAAGTTCACGATGTTCTCTTCAGTGCGGAAGTTCGTGCCCAGAGCCGGCTTGCCCTCTTTGTTCAGGTATTCTTTGCTGGATGGGAACTCCGTCTTCACCTGGGAATTGAGAAGATTCCAGTCGGACTGCCTCCAGCGGTAGATGCTCTGTTTCACGTCCCCCACCACAAGATTTGCACGTCCCGAGTCATCGCTTTCCTTGAGCAGCGGGCGGAAATTCTCCCACTGAACGAGAGAGGTGTCCTGAAACTCGTCAAGAAGGAAATGATGGTAACGCACACCTGTTTTCTCATACACGAAAGGCACATCGGACCCATCAATGATGCGGGTCAGAAGAGATGAGGAGTCGTCCAGACAAAGGATATTCTTGTCTTTAAGAAGTGCCGTGAAGGCCTCCGAGAGTTCCTTGGAAATGCCAAGTCCGTAGATGCTTTCGCGAATCTGGAAGGCTGTGCTGTAAGCGATGAAAAGGTCGCCGCCGAAAAGAGAAAGAAGTTCTGAAGCTGTTATCTCGTACCCCGCAGAAATGTTCTTCGCAAGGGCGACATTGGCTTTGCTGAAAAGTTTTTCCCTATCCAGAAGGGCCGCAGAGAGGGTTACCGCAGGGGCTGAGGCCGCCGTGGAAGCATTAAGCGAGGCGTAGGTCTGAAGACCGGAGAATATTCCCTTCTTCGCGTCCGACGGGCCTATTCCAGAGAGAGAGAGAATTCCCAGTATCTTTTGCGCCACGGTTGAGAGTTTTTTGGTAAAATCCGAAATCACATCGTCGCAAGCCTTCCTTAGCGCCCTCATAGAAGTTTTGGAATAGGTCTTGGAAAGGTCTGAGATGCCGTTTTTGGAGAGGTAGGCCTTGAACTCCGGGCTCTGAAGGTCAAGAGCGGCGGTGTATAGAGTGTCTTCAAGGCTGAAATAACCTTTGTTGGAAATCTGGCTCATCATTGACTCCTTGAGCCATCCCACCATATCGCGGTCGGTTGCCTTAAGATTGTCGAGCAACCTGTCCACAGACTCTTGAACAACGCTTTTCTTGTCAATTTCCACCTGATAGGAATCGAACTGTCCGAGTTCACGGGCGAAAGAACGCAGGACGCTCTGGAAGAATTTGTCTATGGTGCAGACAGAAAATGCGCTGTAGTCGTTGAGAATTTCGCTCAGAAGGGCAGAGCATCTAGCGCGAAGAGTCTGCTCGTCAGGGCACAGAGACGGAACGAAATCCTTAAAATAGCTTGAATCCTTAGGGGCATTCGCAAGGATGTCCAACTCCTTGACTATGCGGGATTTCATCTCTTCGGTAGCCTTGTTGGTGAAGGTCACGGCGAGGATGTGACGGTATGGCCGCGGCTCGTTCGAGGAGAGGAGGAGTTCGATGTAGGTCTTTGCCAGAGTGTATGTCTTGCCGGATCCGGCCGATGCTTTCGCGATTGTTATCATAGTGTTGTGTTTCTTTTCTGTTGGGATATGTCCTTTTTCTCAAGGGCGAAGCTCAAAATAAGCAGGAAAAATTCAATCTGAGGCGTCACTTTCCTGGGGCTACCTGCCGCAGATCATCCTGAAGTCACAGTACCCGCAGCTTTCCTTCAGGCAGGTGCGACGGAAAGTCGGGTTATCCTTCGTGTCGAAGATCTCTTCAAGACACCCGTGCAGGCGCTCCGACACTTCATCCACGACCTCCTGAGGAAGGCTGTACTCGGAATACTCTCCGGCAAAAATCTTCGATATAGAATAGACGGAATTGTCAATTCTGCGCCCCTGTAAAAGCTGCTTCCCTTTCGAGTTCAGAGTCAGCATCAGATTATAGATAAAAAACTGCAGGGCAATCTCAGGACGATCTTTCACATCCGGTGTGAAGACAGATGTGAAAACCTTTAGAGCCTGCGCAGAGTCATTCCCGTCTTTTCCCATCACCCAGAACTCGTTGTCCTCCACCTTGCCGGTCTTGTAATCCACAATCCTCACTGAGCCATCGTCAAAGGAGTCCAGACGGTCTATGAAGCCCTTGAAAGGACGGCCATAGAACTCGAACGGAAGGTTCTCCTCCAAGGCAAGCACAGTGAAATGGTCAGTTTTCTTTTTCTTCATAATCTGGAGGTCATACTCAAGGGTCTTGCGGACATATTCCTCGATGACGCTGCGAATGATTATATCCTTTCCCCTCACCTCGACACAGCGGATGGCTTCGCAGATTTCCTTGTCTATCCTCGCGCGCAAGGACGGGGTAAAATCAGGAGAAAGACGTGATTTTATGAACGCTTCGTCCACCCTTCCAACAGGCGTCCTGGCGACAGCGCCCGGAACTTCATAAAGCCACTGCATAACAGCGTGGAATACCGTTCCGAGCGTACTTCCGTCCAGATTATCCACGCTCTCGGCCTGGTCGCTCAGCCCCAGGACGCTGCCATAGTAGAATTTTGCCGGACAGGTAAGATAATTTTTAAGCGAAGTCGCGGAAAAGCGGAAATGGTTGTCCTTCATCATCTTATCGAGATCCTCACTCTTTTTAACTATTTCGCTCTCAACAAATTCCTCTTCTTTCGCAGGAGAGGTGACATAGCGTTTCACATTGGCGCCGTAGAGGTAGTCAAGCTGTTTCACATAGCGGCTGACCTCGCCGGAAGTCACGCCCTCGGTGCGGGAGTCGTAGAGCATCCAAACCTGTTCAGAGCGCTGAATCATACGATAGAAGTAGTAGGCCCAGACAGCATCCTGCCATTCGTATGTCGGAAGAGAAAAGCCCTTCCTGAGCTCCGGAGGGATGAACGACGAAGTGAAGCTTTTTCTCGGGAACACGCCCTCATTGCAGCTTAGTATGATAAGGTTTTTGAAGTCCAGCGCGCGTGTTTCGAGCGGACCCATAATCTGAAGTCCACGAAGCGGTTCTCCGTTGAACGGCACGGAGACAGGAGAAAGGATGCGGTCAAGAAGTTTGAGATATGTTGAAGGCTGAATCTCCAAGTGGAGAGCCTGAAGTTGCAGAACTGCGCTGTAGTAGTCCTTGGCGAAGTTCACATCCAGAGACGACGACTGTTTTTCGGCGGCAGATGGCTCCGTGCTCTCCCCAACGGCATCAAAATCCGTCTCATCTTCCTCAAAGCTTGACACCAGCCCCGCCCCGATTGAAGAGAGGACGTCCTTCTGATAGTCGGCAAGAAGGGAAACAGCCTCTGCAGAAGGCTTGCCGAAGTCAATCCCAAGAGGGCGGAACCAGCGCGAGAGAAGAGGAGAAGAGGCGAAATCCTCGCTGCAGATATATCCTCTCTTGCTCTTTATGACGTCTGAGCAGACACGGCTGTCGGCCTCGGCTGCAATATGGCGAAAAATACCGCTGCTCATTGCGCTACGCACCGGACGATGATAGAAGTAGGTCTTGCCATCACGCACAAGGGAGTTCGCCTGTGCGGATGAAAGGAGTTTCATAAGTGAGCAGAGTTCGCTGCCGGAAAGAGGGTAACCCATCGTGATGTTTATATCCCCCACTTCCTTCGGGATGGAGTTCAGAACCGGAAGGAGAAGTTTTTCGTCCGGAAGGACGATTGCCGTGTCAATGTGGTTCGGGGCCTCATTCTCAGAAGACTCAAGACCGGCCTTCTCATTTTTAAGAAGGCCTAACTTATCAAGAATATACGGAAGCTGCTTTGCCTGACCCACTGAAGACGGGACGCTGATAAGATTGAACGCAGAAGACTTCAGCGCCTCGGAATCAAGAGGAAAAGCATTCGGGTAGGCCTCAACATTCTTTTTCATAAAGTGTGACGCCCTGTTCGCCTCGTCCTCAATCCAGGAAGCCGGGCCGCTACTGCTCTTCCCATTTGGCCAATCCCAGCAGAACTCTGCCTGGCGGGCATTGCGCAGATGGGTCATAAGGGCTTTCTCGCACTCGTTCAGCGCGTTAAGGCCCACGAAAACAAACTTCCGGTCTCCAAGGCGGGAGAGCACTTCCTCGCCCAGCGATGCCACTTCCCTGTAAATCATTCCCTCGTAGCCCAGAGAATCACTCCTAAGAGACTGATTGAAGAGCGTATAGAGCTCGAGAAGTATGTTCCAGATTTTGAGGAACGACGCTTTGATTTCCAGTTCCTTTCCGTCGGAAGAATAGCGCCTTGCCCCTTTTGACTTATCGTCCGAGGAGCCTCCCGAGACAAAATTATGGACAAAATTTTCGATGGCTTCCCTCTGATTGTCAGTCAGATAGCTAAAGTCGTCCTCAATGGACTTAAGGTCAGAGACATTGGTAAAAATCTGCTTGGGGTCCACAAGGTATTTGTCCACATCGTTGAAATCCGCGAGGAGCACATCCCCCCAGCAGATGAACTCGTCCAGAGTCTCCACACTCTTGCCCATCCTCTCATAAATTCCGGAATACACCTCGTACAGCCTCACCAGAAGAGGAATCCTCCCCGCAAGGCGTACGGAGCCGAGGGATGCGAAGAGGTCGTTTATGGTCGTACACTCCGGGAGAAGCACAGAACGGTCCGACTCTTTCGCACACTCGCAGACAGCCTTTCTGAAAAACGCTGCGGAACGGCGGTTCGGAAATACGAAAATCCGGGAAGAAAAATCCTCCACGGGGAAATAGTGTTTTGCTACTTGAGAAAGAAACGGTGTCATAGGCATCCCTTATTTTTATTGCAAAGATAGTCTCCTCTTGTGCAAAACCAGTGCACAAGCAAAAATTTTATCAGTTAATTTTTACACTTACTAATATATACAACAGAAATGGGATTATATACCATAAAAGGAGGAGATGACTAAAAAGTCCCGAAGGGACCGCGCCAAAGGCGCGAGATACCCCTAATAGGGGTCGCAGACGCAAGTCTGCGGGGGTTAAGAAGTCTGAAAGAGGGTGACCGAAAGTCAAAAATTGACTTTTGGGTCACCCTCTCTTTCAGACTTCTTGGTCAGCCTCTATCAGTCCTCATCCAACGCATCCCACAGGCGTTCCATCTGCCTTCGGTCCTTCTTCGTAGGGCGTCCGGTACCCGGGTCACGTTTAAGGAAAAACGTTTCGACAGGCGCGTGAAGTTTGGAAAGTTCAGACTCGGGAGTGAGATTTTCCGCAAAATCCGGAACCGTCTTCGCTCCCTGGCGCTTGTCGATGAGGGCTTTCACAAGATAGGTGTAGGTCACCGGGCCCTTGCGAACCACGATTTCATCGCCCACCTTCACCGCCTTCGAAGGCTTGACATCGCCGCCGTTCAGACGCACTTTCCCGCCATTGCAGGCGTCGGTCGCCTCGGAACGGGTTTTATAGGCCCTGATTGACCAAAGGTATTTGTCTATTCTTACTTCGTCCATACCGGTCTGTCACAGAATTACTCATCCTCGCCAGGGAGAGTAGGTGCAGCTGCAGGGTCGATATACTCGTCTACATCCTCTCTCACTCCATCGGTCGCCTCCAGAAGGACTGTGCCCGGGAGGGTCGGAACGAGGTAGAAGTCCGGCATATCCGCCGGGACAAGAATGGTTTCACCCTTTTTCACGGTGTAGATATCCATCTCATCTGTGCCGAACGCGAGAGCCGCCTTCTTATCGTCAGTGACAGGAGCCTTAGGGACATTGATTGCCGCAGCGCCGCTCACACAGATATACACGATGTAGCTTCCGAACTGCTCCGGACTAAGACGAAGGGCAGCCTGAAGATTTATCCTGTTCACAGTGAACTGCGGGCACTGAACGAGGAGATTGTTCACCGCAGTCGGGTCAAGACTCTCCGCAGGGCGATAGAGTGTCGGATCATACTGACCGTAATTTATAATGTCTATCGCCTCGTCAAGATGCATCTTACGGGCTGTCGCAGGGTTATTCTCCCTGCCCCAGTCATAAAGACGGAAGGTCATATCGGAAGATTCCTGGATTTCAGCAACAAGAATGCCTCCCTCAGCTGCGTGAACGGTGCCCGGAGCGACGAAAATTGCATCCCCCTTCTTAGGGTGGATTACATTCAGAAGCTCGTGCGCAGTGCCGGCTTTGCAGGCCGCATAGAACTCGCTAGCGGAAGTTTCCCTTTTGAAACCCATATAGACCTTTGCATCTGGCTTTGCGTCAATGATATACCAGATTTCAGCCTTACCGAGGGAATCATACCTCTCGGCTGCAACTTCGTCATTCGGGTGGACCTGAACGGAGAGTTTCTGGTGGATATCAAGGAACTTTATCAGCAGAGGAAACTGCCTTCCAAACCAAGCGTAGGCCTCGTCGCCGCTGATGCGGTCGAAGTAGGTCTCCATAAGGTCGGAGATGGTGTTTCCGGCAAGCCAGCCTTCGCTCACGACGGAGTCCTGCTCGCCCATATCTGCAACCTCCCAGCTCTCGCCGATGAGTTCGTCCTCGCCGAGGTGGACCTCGTTCCCGTTCTCGTCGGCTTCAACAAAGTCCTTTCCGAGAACCTTGATAAGGGAATTACCGCCCCAAACCCTCTTAGAAGCGATTGGGATGAATTTCAATGGGTACAGTTGTTTTGACATATATTACCTGTTAAAAGATAGATACAGCAATCCGCTCCTTATTTAAGACGGGCCCTAAGCGCTTCGCCCTGAGCCTCATACCCAGGCTTATTAAGCAGTGCGAACATATTCTTCTTGTAAGCCTCAACACCCGGCTGGTTGAACGGATTCACGCCAAGGATGTATGCGGAGATTCCGCAGGACTTCTCGAAGAAGTAGAAAATCTCGCCGAGGTTGAACTCGTCAATCTTCTCGATGCTTACGCCAAGCTGAGGCACTCCACCGTCAATGTGCGCGAGTTTGGTTCCGAGTTCCGCCATAGCGTTGCACTCCTCCACCCTCTTGCCGCTGAGGAAGTTGAGTCCGTCAAGGTTCTGAGGGTCGCTCTCGATTACGACTTTCCTCTGAGCGGTCTCAACAGAAACTACTGTCTCCATAAGAATTCTCTCACCGTCCTGGATGTACTGTCCCATTGAGTGAAGGTCGGTGGTGAAGTTTGCAGATGCAGGGAAAATACCCTTGCCATCCTTACCCTCAGACTCGCCGTAAAGCTGCTTCCACCACTCTCCGAGATACTGGAGTTTCGGGTTGAAGGAAACGAGGATTTCCACAGCCTTGCTGTGCTTAGAGTAAAGAAGATTCCTCATCGCAGCATACTGTACTGCAGGATTTTCCTCTGAAGGGACTGCGCAGGCTTTCTCCATAGCCGCAGCTCCCTTAAGCATTGCGCGAACATCGAAGCCGGCAAGAACGATTGGAAGCAGACCCACCGGAGTAAGGACTGAGAAACGGCCTCCGACATTGTCCTCGATGACGAATGTCCTGTAGCCTTCCTGGGTTGAAAGGGACTTGAGCGCACCGCGTTTCGCGTCTGTAACGGCGACAATCCTCTCTGCAGCCTCAGCCTTGCCGTATTTGTTCTCAATGTACTGCTTGATGATGCGGAATGCGACTGCAGGCTCTGTGGTTGTACCTGACTTCGAGATTACTACAGTTGCGACGTTCCTCTCTGAAACGAGGTCCATAAGCTCGCTGATGTACTCCTCTGAAAGGTTGTTTCCGGCGAAGACGATTTCTGGAGCGGAGCTCTTTTCGTTGAGCTGCTTTGCGAAAGTGTGGGAAAGAGCCTCAATGGCGCATTTTGCACCGAGGTAAGACCCGCCGATGCCGATTACAACGACAAGGTTCACGCCTTTTCCCTTCCAGTCGTCACGGATTGCCTCGCACTCGGCGATAAGTGACTCAGGAGTCTCAGAAGGAAGATGTTTCCAACCGAGGAAGTCATTTCCTGCACCGCTCTCATCCTCAAGGACTTTAAGAGCATCAAGCGCTTTGAGCGTATATTCCTTTACTTCTGCATCTTTTACAAAGGAGTTGCAGCCTCCCATATTTACCTTTAACATATTGATATATAATTAATTATTTATTTTCTTAGCAATCAAAATTTGCGCCATTTTGTCACAATGTCAAGCATTACGACAAAACAGCGCAAATTTAGGAAAATTCAGCGAATTTGAAAGCGTTTGCCCTCAGTTTCACTATGGCTTCGCATTCTACTTGTATCCCGCGGGGACTTTGGAGAATATCGCGTGAATCCGAGTCATATCGAATTTCTCGCCGCGGTTGTAGTAGTACACTCCGTTCTGCTCCTGCTGCACGTCGGTAAGCTGGGTGTAGCAATATCCGCAAATGTTTTCCGACATCCCCAGAAGCACGTCCACGAGGTCTTCAAGCCTCTTGTAGAACTCCTCGAAGCTCTCCGGAGCCTTACCGTATCCCCAGGAAACCGCCTGATTATTCTCGGCGGCGCGTCGCATATCCTCCTCACTCGTCCACTTTATGCCTCCGAACTCATCAAGAACATATGGCATCTTGCCGTCATAGTCAGGATAATCGTACTTTCCTGCCACGGCCTCGATGTGGGTGCCGAAATTCTTCTGATAGTAACCGCTGCGGTTGCCGTGATGCATAGTCGCAAGTTTTCCGTCGTTCCAGACCCATTTATGGAACAGTTCCGGATTCTGCTCGTAGTTGTGGTAGGTCCAAATGTCCGTGGCGGTTGAAAGCATTCCTCCGCTGCAGATGCAGACAGGACGGGCCGGGTCGAGGTGCTTGGTGACGGAATAGATGTCCTCCAGAAGGCGCGGGTACTGAACATTGTCCGGAGACCACTCCTCGTTGAACGGAGTCCACGCGATGATAGAAGGATGGTTGCGGTCCCTTTCTATGACCTCCGCCCACTCGGAGAGAATGTTGCGCTGAGTTTCAGGAAGATTGGTGTTCTCGCCCCAGGATGAGAACTCGCCCCAGGTGAGGTAGCCGAGACGGTCGGCCCAGTAGTGGAACCTCTCCTCGAAGACCTTCTGATGGAGCCGCGCCCCGTTAAAACCAGCCGCCTGCGACATTTCAATATCCCTGCGAAGAGCCTCGTCGGAAGGGGCGGTCCACTGGCTGTCAGGATAGTAGCCCTGGTCAAGCACGAGGCGGAGGTAGCGCGGAGAGTTGTTGAGATAAATCTTGTTGCCTTCTATGTGAACCTTTCTCATTCCGATGTAGGAAGTCACCTCGTCAAGAACCTTCCCGTCTTTGTCAAGAACCTGATACTTAACGTCATAGAGGAACGGATCTTCAGGAGACCAGAGGCGGAATTTTTTAAGCGGAAGGACCACCACGGAATTATTCGTGGCGGCGACGCTCTTTTGCGCCACAGGCTTTTTCGGCGCGGAAGGGTCAGTGAGAGTGACTTTCAGAGTTGCGGCGCCCTCGCCATAGAATGAAGGACGCACAACTATCTGACTTTGGTCGATGTCGGCTGTTGCCTGCACTTCCTTAAGACCATTCCCGTCCACGGGTTCCATCCACACGGTCTGCCAGATGCCGGTGGTGCGGATGTAGCTGCAATCGTGGGAGTTAAGCTGCAGAGATTGCTTTCCGGCAGGCTGAACTCCCGAGCGGAGGTCGCTCTGGACATAAACCACGAGGCTGTGGGTCTTGCCCGGGGTGACGAATTTCGTAACGTCAAGTGAGAAAGAGGATGTGCCGCCAAAATGCCTTCCGGCGAGTCTTCCGTCAATGTAAATCTCGGCCTTATAATAAACGGCGCCAAAATTTAGACGCACATTGCGTCCTTCCCACTCGGATGGGATTTCCACCTGGCGCTGATACCATATCCCAGTTATGAAGTCCGTGTGTCCGACTCCCGAAAGTTTGCTCTCCGGGGAGAACGGGACAAGTATTTTCCCCTCGTCGAAACCCTTTGAAGCAGGGTAGCCCTTCTCGTAGCCGGCGGCAACAGGGTCAAGAGTATAGCTCCACTCTCCGTTAAGATTCACCCAGTCCGCCCTTTCGAACTGAGGTCGAGGGTACTCCGGGCGAGGGATCCTCTCTCCACGTGCCCCCGGGGCGGAAAGTGCGGCGAGAAGCGCTGCCGCTGCGAAAATAATGCTTCTTAGTTTCATCGTTATTTTGCGTTTGAATTTTTGCTGTCCCAAAGTTTCACTTCCTGGAATTCGGGCTGTACGCCATTCCGGATGAAGTGCCTCCCCCTATCCAACAGGCAAAGAGAAGGACCGCCGAACAAGCAAAGTTACTAAATTCAAAGTGCAAGACGAAAAAAAAGGCTAACTTTGCAAACTTTTGTTTTCCCCGAAAGGGGAACTATCATAGTTTTCAAAGACATAGGAACATATAATTTATGAACAGTTTACGACCTATAGCGGACGAGAGCCGTCCGAAGGTATATATCGAGACCTACGGATGCCAGATGAATGTGAATGACAGCGAAGTCATCCTCTCCATACTTCAGAAGGAGGGATATGCGCTGACCGAGGATATGGACACGGCTGATGTGATTCTGGCAAACACCTGCTCCATCCGTGACAACGCCGAGCAGAGGATTTGGGGACGAATCGAGCAGTTCAGGCTTCAGAAGAAAAGAGACCCGAAGGTGGTTATCGGCATCGTGGGCTGTATGGCCGAGAGGCTGAAGGACAAGTTGCTGGAAAAGGTGGACATCGTTGTGGGCCCGGATGCCTACAGAAGCCTTCCGGCGCTCCTTAGGGATGTGCGCCCGGACTCTCCGCAAATCAATGTGCTTCTTTCCCGCGAGGAGACCTATGCCGACATTTCGCCGGTACGCCTCGACCGCAACGGAGTTTCCGCCTACATTTCCATTATGCGCGGATGCAACAACGTATGTTCCTATTGCGTAGTGCCTTACACCCGTGGGGCCGAGCGCAGCCGCGACCCTCATTCGATTGTCCGCGAGGCTCGGGAGCTGTTCGAAAACGGCTACAAGGAGGTGAACCTTCTGGGACAGAATGTGGATTCCTATCTTTGGAAGGAATGCCGTGCCGAGGACGCCCGAGAGGGCATCCAGGGGGTTTCGGAGGACGTAGCAGAGGGAGCTCAGGAAGGCGGCGAGGTCGTGAATTTCGCGCGGCTTCTTGAGATGGTCGCCGCCATAAGCCCGGACCTTCGCGTGCGCTTTTCCACTTCCCATCCGAAGGACATCAGCGACGAAGTCATCCGCACGATAGCCGCCCACGAGAACATCTGCCGCCACATCCACCTTCCGGTTCAGAGCGGTTCGAGCACGATGCTGGAGAAGATGAGAAGAAAATACGACAGGGAGTGGTATCTCGAAAGGGTTGCGAAAATCCGCGAGATTATGCCGGACTGCGGCCTCTCCACAGACGTGATTGCAGGCTTCAGCGGGGAAACGGAGCAGGACCACAAGGACACCCTCACCCTCTTCGAGCAGGTCTGCTTCGACTCTGCGTTTATGTTCCAGTATTCCGAAAGACCCGGCACCCTCGCCTCACGCCACTACCCTGACGACGTTCCGCCGGAGGTGAAGACCGCCCGCCTGAACGAAATCATAGCGCTGCAGACCCGTATGAGCCTAAAGAGCAATCAGCGTGACCTCGGCAAAACCTTCAAAGTCCTCGTGGAGGGCCCGTCAAAGCGCAACGCGGAAGACCTCTGCGGCCGTGCCGGCAACAACAAAATGTGCGTCTTCCCGTCCGAGTCCGCCTCCCGGAAAGCCAATGGGCTCTCCCCTCTCAAAGCCGGCGACTACGTCACTGTAAAGGTCCAGGACTGCACCTCAGCCACCCTCATCTGCAAAATTGTAGATTAAGCGGCCGGGAAATTGTGAATCTACAGAAGAAGCAGAACGGCGAAGATGTAGAGAAGGAAGGCCTGAAGGGATAGACTGCCGCGAGACTGCCTTTCCAGGGCTAGAGATTGCGGGTCTTCTGCTTTCGCCCGGGCAAGGTCTTCTGCGGATGGCCTCAGACTGTAGGACCATTTCTGGACTATGCGGCCGTCGTTAAGATATGTCACTCCCCCGTTTGAGCGGTTGAGCGTCGCAAGAGTCTTGTAATCAGAATAATAGGTGATTGCCTTGAGCGAAAATTGAGACTGCGCGGCAAGGCTTGAATCGCTGCTCTGAGTGCCTGGATTTACAAGATTTGAATCCATAGCCGGAGCAGGGTCGCAGCCCTTCGAAACGCCCCCGGGCAGGAAATCATCCGAAGGAATGAGAAGAAGCGGTTTGAATCCTTCACGGGAAGCATCCTCCAGCAGGGATTTTATCTTTTCGTACCGTCCTTCCGAAAGTGGCTTATAAGCTGAAACCACCAGAACCTCCCCAAGCAGGGGCACCGTAGAGCAGTATTTCCCCTCGGCATCGGTAAGAGACAGCACCGCCCCGGAATTGAATGCTCCTGAAGCTATCCTCGAATCCACAAAAGTCCAGCTGCTGTCCGGAAGGTCTTCGAGCGAAAACGCCTTCTGAATCCCGTCTTTTTCATATATGAACTCCGGCTCGGCAAACTCCCCGGCCTCGGCATCCTCAGCTCCCTGCAAAAGCGTGTCTGTCTTGTAGGCGGTGTAGTCTTTCAGCGGCAGGCCTATCATAGAATAGACTCCCAAAGCCACCAGCGAGCAGGCGGCAAGAGCGAAGGAAACATATTTCACCTTCACCGGCTTGTCCAGTTCCTTCATCGGGATGAACGCAAAGCAGCAAAGCGCGCAAAGAACGAGATTTTTTATAAAAGTCTGACTGTGAGTTAGATGCAAAGCCTCTCCAAAACATCCGCAATCCATCGGCGGGTTGAAAATCAAAAGGAAGAGAGTTATGACGGTAAAGACTCCGGTGAGTGCGCAGACTGCAATCCCGGTTGCTTTTCTCCAGACTCCGCTCATTAGGGCCGCCCCCACAAGAGACTCCGTAAAGGCGAGACTGACCCCGAAAAATTCCGCCGCGCCGTCCAGGAATCCGATATGCAGAAGGGCAAAGTAGGATTTCACGATAAAACTCGTGCCCACAGGGTCCATAAGTTTCAATATCCCCGAAAGGAGGAAAACCGCCCCGAGAAGAAACGCGCAGAAGCGGCGAAAAACGTTGTAATATCTCATCAAGTTCGACATATCGGTCGTATAATTATCTGGGCTTCAAGCCATTTGTCGTCAAATCAGGGAATTGGCGTAAAAGGCAGCCGAATCATTTTTCAGTTTTACTTAACGCGCCGTCCACAACAGAACGGATTTTTTCAAAAATTGCATCAGGCGGCAGCATAGACCCGTCGTCGGCCGAGCAGTCCACCCGGATGAAATGTGGGTCCAGTTCGCACTGGCGAAGATACACCCCTCTCACCTTCCGTTGAAAAGCCATATCGGCTTCGTGTATGTCCTGTCCGCCCTCGAGGTAGTCGCGGTCACCCCCTGCGCGATGCGAAGAGAGTTTTTTCTCCACAAAATCCGTCGGGACGTCGAGAAATATATTCAAATCCGGTCTCGGAAGAGAGAACTCGCCGTATTCGGTATTGAATATCCATTCTCTAAGTTCCTCTGCTTCAGAAGGATTGGAGAGTTTTGCACACTGATAGGCTATGTTGGAATAGACATAGCGGTCCAGCAGCACGTTGCCCCCCTCGGCGAGGATTTCCCGAAGCTCCCCTGCCGCTCCGTGACGGTCTTCGGCGAAAAGAAGCGCCACCAGCTGCGGGTGCACAGCGTCGTTCCCCCCGAAATCTCCGCGAAGAAAACGCGAGATAAGCTCCCCATAAACCGGGGCATCGTAACGAGGAAAGTGAATGTATTCAAGGGGTTGTGGCAGATTCTCAAGATATTCCCTAAGTTTTCTGACCTGGGTGGATTTGCCCGACCCGTCGAGTCCTTCGATGACTATAAGCATATTTTGGCTTAAGCTAACGGATTTTTTACTAATTTTGTTTTGATGGAAGTTTACTGCGTCGCCCCTTGAAAGGAAACGGCTGTTCGCAGCGCCATCGGATAAGACCACAAAAGTACGAAATTTATGTCAAACGAAGATATGGAATTGAGTTCAGATGAACGCTACGCTCCTGTGACGGTTTCTTCCGGGCGCGGGGTGCAGATTATGGGGATTCTGAACATCACCCCGGACTCGTTTTTCAGCGGAAGCCGGAATATGACGGTGGAGGGAAAGGTGAAGGTGGAAGAAGCCGTTGAAAGGGCCGTCGGGATGGTTCGCGAGGGGGCGGACTACATTGACATCGGTGCCTGCTCCACCCGTCCGGGCTCGGAAAGCGTTTCGCTGGAGGAGGAATGGCGAAGGCTCAGCGCAGTGCTGGTTCCGGTGCGGGAGGCGATTGATAAGGAATGTGGGGGGACATCAGCGGAGGAGCCTTGCGAAAGCGGCAAAGCCTCCTCGCGGGTAGTAAAAATTTCGATAGACACGTTCCGGAGCGAAATCGCAAGAAGATGCTTCGGAGAGATAGGCCCCATCACGGTGAACGACATTTCCGCCGGCGACGATGACCCGCAAATGCTTTCCATCGTGGGAGCTAACTCCCTGGAATACATCGCGATGCACAAAAGAGGAACGCAGACGGATATGCAGACGCTGTGCGACTACCCCGACGGGGTCACCGCGGCGGTGAAGGCGTATTTTGAGGATTTTGCCACCAGGGCCGCCGAGGCAGGAGTTCGGGACTGGATTCTCGACCCCGGGTTCGGTTTTGCAAAGACCGTGGAGCAGAATTACGAACTTATGGACCACCTCGCAGAATTCAAGAGTTTCGGTCGCCGCATTCTTGTCGGCATATCGCGTAAAAGTATGATTTATAAGCCATTGGGGCTCACTCCGGACGACCCGCGCACATTGGAGGAGACCACCCGCCTCCACCGCAGGGCTCTCTCACTCGGAGCCGACATTCTCCGTGTCCACGACGTCGCGGTGGCAAAGTCTCTGCTTGGAGACGCGAAATAGATTGCCCCACGGGCTGTCCACATTAAAGATTTAGGAATTTTACGTATGTACAACGACCCGATAGTAACGACGAAAACCGTGTTTGCCCGCAACTGCGAGGTTCGACGGATTGACCGGGCAGTGGCTGACGCGTTCATCGATGCTAACCACATCTACGGGAAGGCTGCCTGCAGGCACTGCTACGGGCTTTTCCGGAGGCGAGCGACCGGCGAGGCGGAGCTACGTGGGTTAGGCGACGAAAAGGAGGCATTGGCGGGAAACGGCGGAAGTGCCGCTACGCCTTCGGCGGAAAAGGACGGCGCTCCGGTGGGCGAGCTGGTGGCTGTGGGCTGTTTTTCGAATGCCAGGCGATGGATTAAGGGCGAGCGGACCGTCTCGTCCTACGAGTGGGTGCGTTATGCTTCGCTCCGAGACAGCAGGGTCGTTGGCGGAATGGGGAAAATTCTCAAGACATTCATCGCGGATGTGCATCCGGACGACGTTATGACCTACGCCATTTCCTCTGCCGCTCCTGGAAGAGAAGTCCGTGAAGACGTTGAAGCAGAAGGGAATGCGTTCCGAAAGCTGGGTTTTATCGAAGAAGAACGGAAAGTGTTTCCTTCGCGTATTCCGGGCGTTGACGCCCCATCGGTCAGCATCAAGTTCCGCCTTAAACTTACTCCTTACGAGGATTAGTACCGCCCTGGAGATAGGCGTCCACCGCCTTGCGGACAGAGCCGTGCTCAAGAAGCAGAGCCCGCGCGGCCTCCGGGTCATCAATGCCGGTCTCCGCCATAATCATCCTCGCTCCTCTATCAACAAGTTTAGCGTTGGTGAGCTGCATATCCACCATCCGGTTGCCCCTCACGTGCCCGAGTCGAATCATAACGGCCGTTGAAATCATATTCAGAATAAGTTTAGTGGCGGTTCCGGCCTTCATTCGGGTGCTTCCCGTCACGAACTCCGGGCCCACGACGGCAACAATCGGAATTTCGGCTGCAGCCTCAAGCGGTGAAGAAGGATTGCAGGTAATGCAGGCGGTTAGAAGTCCCCTCTGACGGGCTTCCTTCACAGCTCCAATCACATACGGGGTAGATCCCGATGCCGCTATGCCCACAACTGTATCTTCCTTCGTCGGAGAGAAAGCCTCAATATCCTTCCAGCCTCTCACCGGGTCGTCCTCCGCATTCTCCACGGCACGGCGGATTGCTCCGTCGCCTCCGGCGATGAGCCCCACCACAAGGTCGAACGGCGCGCCAAAAGTGGGAGGGACCTCGGAAGCGTCCACGACTCCAAGCCTGCCGCTTGTCCCCGCCCCAGTGTAAAAGAGCCGTCCTCCCCGTTTCATCCGTTCAACAATCGCGTTCACAAGGGCCTCAATCTGAGGTATAGCCTTACCGACTGCCTCCGGGACCGTCCTGTCTTCACTGTTTATGCCGCGGAGGATTTCCCCGGTGGACATTTTGTCAAGATTGCTAAAATTGGATGACTGTTCTGTTACTTTCATTGTACCTAAAGTTCAAGTTGATTTGCCTTCCCGGAGGAAGCCCGGCTACTTTTCGTCCGAGCCTTCCGGAAGATTGCGTATGCCCTGAGACACCTCATCATAGCTATACCCCCTTCCGAGGGCGAAACGGATGAGCTTGAGTTTCCACTGCGGGTCGCCGGAGAGGGAGTGTCGCTTCACCTGAAGTATTTTCTGAAGGCGTTCCCCAGCCGCCCCGGCGTCAATTTCCGAAAGTCCGGAATCAATATCCTGTCGAGCAAGTCCCTTCTGAGCAAGAGCATAACGGATTTTTACCGTGCCCCAGCCGGAAATTGCGGCTTTTTCCCGAGCGTAAGCCGCGCAGTATCGAGAATCATCCACATAGCGGTCCGCCTTCAATGCCTCAACCACCTTCTCCGCGGCCTCAGTTTCCCCGTCCAGCGCTTTCAGAGCCTTCTGTCTCACGTCCGCTGTGCAGTATTCCCTCTTGCTGCACTGCCCCTGCAAGCGAGAGAGCACTTTAAGTATCTTTTTGTCTTCCTCCATAAACTTTCTCAAAAGAATCTACCCTGACGAGAAAACGCCGGAAGGTTAAAAATCATATCCCACACTCACATACACTCCAACCTTACGGGTAAGAGACGACCAATGCACATTTCCTGTAATCGGGCCGAATATGGTCTTGTAAGAATATTGCAACCCCGCTCCGAAAATTCCTTGTCCTTCCTTGATTTTTTTGAAGTTCTCGTTCGTGTAAGCATAGTTGCAAATCGCTGACACATAGTGATTCTTCAAGAAACGGAAACGGAAATCAGTTCGTGCCATCGTCACTCTCCGGTCCAGAACAGTCGCCCCGGTGAGCCCGACAAAAGGCATCTGCTGGTCAAAATACCTGCCCGCTACAGAACCCCCTATCACATTGGAATATACCATAGGGGCGTTGTCGCCGAAAAGATACCTCAGGCTCAGGGATGGGATAAAGGCGAACACCTTCCCCACCGGCACAACGGCCTTGAAGTCAGAGAACAAAGCGTGGAGGCCGCCCTGCTGGAGAGGGTTTTGGAAATCCGTAAACGTCCAATCATAAGCAAGATTGAAACTCAGACCTTTGTTCGGGAAATATCCGTCATCGAATGTATCAACCGACGCATCCGCGAAAAGCGACATATAATCCTTGAAAGGAGACATCTGGCTGTACCCGTCAGAATAGTAGGAGCCAAGGAACGGGTCGGCGGAATTGTCAACAAAAATATCATTCTTCAGTCCTAGCCGTATGTCGAAGTAAGACCAGCGAAGGCCGGAAATGAAAAATTCCTGCCGTGAAGAGAAATAGTCCACTGTAGGCCAGTCATTTGACGCACGGAACATTTTTGACTGAGTCCAACGCGCCGTGGCCCTGAGATTCACCGTCGGGATGTACGGGGAGTCGTAGGAGTAGTGAAGGTCGAAGTAGGCATTGCGGCTCACGCGGGCACTGAGATTAAGTGTCGAACCCTGAAGCCGGTGTGCGAAAAGGCCGACGTTGAGCAATGCGCTGACCAGCTCCTCCGTGTCAGCCCGGACTCCGATTCCAAACTGATGCACAGGACCTTTTTTGCAAGTGATGTCCAGCTCGAACGGCTCCTCGGTCCCGTGAAGTTCGTAAGTCACGTAGTCATAGGCTCCTGTTGCATAAATCTGGGCAATCGCATCGGAAATCTGATTGTAGGAAAGCAGGTCGCCGGCGTGAATGCCAAGTTTCTTCTGAAGGATTTTCCGTTCATCGCCCTCAACGCCAAGGAGTTTCACTGCATTTATCCTCACGGACTGATTGCGAAGGTTGATTGCACGACGCTTTGTAATCTTCAAAGAGTCCTGCCCGACTTGGGCTTTAACTGCGCAAAGCAAAGAATCCTGTCCCTGAGCTGCCTTATAGCCATTTTTAATAAGCAAATCGATATTCTCAGGAGAGAAGCTCAGCATATTCAGCCCTTCAAGATTGGGCTTTATGGTAACATCCGGAATCTTCACGTTCCTCTCATACACCTCTCTTCCGAACATATCCATACTCTGCGAAATCACGTCACCGATATTGCGGATAGAAGAGGCATCCTTAGACGGGGAAGTCACATCCACACCGATAATAATGTCGGCGCCAAGATATTTTGCCAAAGCCGTCGGATAATTATCTCTCATTCCTCCGTCAACGAGCACCATATCATTGTATTTCAGCGGAGTGAACACTCCAGGGATGGACATCGTCGCACGAAGAGCCGTATTAAGCGGTCCCTCATACCAGACCTTCGTCTTCCCGGATCCCAGTTCCGTGGAAACACAGGCGTACGGAACGGGCAGGTCGATGAAGTTCATCTCGTCCTGATACCCGACCGTCATCGAGCTGAACAGGTTGCTGACATTCTGCCCATAGACATACCCCGAAGGCAGGCTGCCGAGCAGATTGTCCTTGAACACGCTACCGTCCGAGGGGTCATCGTCCCTGTCTCCGCTGATGTGGAAATCGGAATGACGTCGCGGAGATGAAGCGTCGCGGGTGCCGCTCATATAGTAAAAAGGAATAGAAAGGAGGTATTTCTCCTTGTATTTCATCTGTTTGTACGAAATGTATGAACGCGGGAGCTTATCCCTCATCATAGATGTCCAGTCTATGCCTCGGATAAGGGTATCAATCTGGTCGTAGCGGTAACCCATTGAAACAAGACTGCCCATCAGACCGCCCATACTGGTTCCGAGCACAAGGTCAACAGGTATCTTCAGAGAATCAAGATAATGGAGGACACCGATGTGGGCCGCACCCTTCGCGCCTCCGCCGCTAAGAACGAGCGCGACCGTGGGACGATGCTGCCGGATGGAATCAAGGCGGGAACGCATAAGCTCCACCTGGACGGAGTCCCGCTCAGGACTTATGCTCCTCTCGAGATATGAAGTCTTCGGTTCTGACTGTGCGGCAAGGCGGCAAGGCGCCCCTATCAACACCAGAAGCACGGTCAACACAAAACTATGAAAGAATCTCTTCATTATTTCTTCTCCTTCGAATGTTCCCCTGCAAGAAGACCGCAGGCTGCAAGGATATCCTCTCCTCTGGATGCCCTCAGCGTCGCAGTGATTCCACCCTCGCAAAGATGCTTGCGAAAGGCCTCAATCACCGGTGCAGGCGAGGTTGAGTACGGAAAATCAGGAATCTGATGGAAGCGGATGAGGTTCACCCGGCATTCCAGATGGCGAAGAAGATGCAGCAGAGCATCGGCGTGACGGAGAGTGTCGTTGAAGCCGTCAAACATAATGTACTCGAAACTGATTCTTCTCTGTCCGGAGAAATCATATTTTTCCAAAAGGCGCACCACTTCGGTGATGGACCAGGCCTTCTGCACAGGCATAATGCTCAGCCTCTCCGGTGGGAAAGGGTTGTGGAGACTCACCGCAATGTGGCAGCGGCTCTCCTCCAGAAAACGCTTGAGAGCAGGCAGCACGCCGATTGTGGAAACGGTTATCCTCTTAGGACTCCACGCGAAGCCCCATTCTGCAGTGAGCACTTCAATGGCCCTGAGGACATTATCGTAATTGTCCATCGGCTCGCCCATCCCCATAAAGACGGCATTGGTAAGCTCCGCGCTCTCGTCCACGCTGACAAACTGCGAGACTATTTCGGCCGCGGAGAGGTTCCCGTGGAAGCCCTGACGTCCTGTCATACAGAATTTGCAGCCCATCTTGCACCCCGACTGCGACGAGACGCAAAGCGTTGCCCTGTCGCCATCCGGAATCATCACTGCCTCAATGGCTGACTCCTCCCCCTTCTCGCAGACCGGGAACAGGTATTTCTTAGTTCCGTCGGAAGATGTGAGGGTCTTTATCGGTGCGGTCACTCCCACCTCGTAATTTTGGGAAAGCTTCTCGCGTGCCGCCTTGGAAAGGTTGGTCATCTCATCAATGGAGCGCACACGTTTTTTGTAAAGCCACTGAGCCATCTGCCCGGCCGCAAAACGTGGAAGCCCGGCTGCAAGAGCCACACTCTGCAGCTCCTCCAATGTCTTTCCAAGCAGTTTTTCCTTTGCCATAATCTATTTTTTAAGGCCGAGTTTCTCCATAAGTGCCGAAGTCTGCGGGTCGTGACCGCGGAAATTGCGGTAGAGCACTGCAGGGTCCTCGGAGTCGCCCTTAGAGAGAATGTTGTCACGGAAACTGTGGCTTACCTCGGTATTGAATATGCCCTTCTCCTTGAAAAGGGAGAAGGCATCGGCCTCAAGCACTTCCGACCACTTGTAGGAGTAGTACCCTGCGGAGTATCCGCCGGAGAATATGTGCGAGAACGATGTGCTGGTGCAAGTCTGCGGGACTGAAGGCATAACGGAGTACGGTTCAAGGGCCTTTTTCTCGAATGCCTTGACGTCAAGAGACTCAGGAACGCTGGTCTGGGTGTGCCAAGCCATATCCACGATGCCGAACTGAAGCTGGCGCACCTGATAGTAGGCGGCAAGGTAGTTTTTCGCTGCAATGATTTTTGCAATCAGCTCATCCGGAATAGGCTCACCTGTCTGATAATTTTTTGCGAACGTGTTGAGATACTCCCTCTCAAAGCCCCAGTTTTCCATAATCTGGGAAGGCAGTTCCACAAAATCTCTTGAAACGGAAGTGCCTGTGATGGAAGGATACCTACCCTCTGCAAGCATCCCGTGAAGGGAATGTCCGAACTCGTGAAGAAGAGTTGTGAACTCGTCGTGGGTAAGAAGTGCGGGAGCGGATGCGGTAGGTTTGCTGAAATTCGTCACGATGCTGATAAAAGGACGCCTTTCCACCCCGTTACGGATGCTCTGTCCACGGAACTCAGTCATCCAGGCTCCTCCCCTCTTGCTTGCGCGCGGGAAGAAGTCAGCATAGAAGAGAGCCTTGTGAACACCCTCTGAATCAGTCACATCGTAGACTCTTACGTCTTTATTGTAGCCCGGGATGTCATCCCTTTGAGTAAAGTTCAGGCCATAGAGCCTGTGGGCAAGGTCAAAAACTGCCGCAATGCAGTCGTCAAGACGGAAATAGGGTTTGAGGACCTCCTCATTAAGAGAGTATTTCGCCTCCTGATAGCGCTCAGACCAGAATGAGAAATCCCAAGGCATAAGAGCGGTGTCCTCAAAACCATTGGCGCGGGCATAGGAAAGCACCTCACGGACCTCTTCCTTAGCAAACGGGAGAGACGGAATCATAAGCTCGGCAAGAAAATTTTCCACCGTGGAGGTATTCTTTGCCATCTTGTCCTCAAGAGCGTAATCAGCATAGGTCTTGTAACCCAGTATGTTTGCAATCTGAAGACGGAGGGAAGTAATCTTGCGAATATTCTCTGCGTTGCTGTTTTCTCCCTCAACCGCCCTGGTGTTGTAGGCAAGGTACATTTGACGGCGAAGGTCCCTGTTGCGGCAGAACTTCATAAACGGGCTGTAGCTAGGATAATCCAGCGTAAATGCCCATCCCTCAAGGCCTTTCTCCTTTGCAGTCTCTTCAGCCGCTTCCATAACATAGGCCGGAAGGCCGCCAAGAGAAACGGAATCCGTAACGTTCAAAGTGTAGGCATTTGTCGCAGCAAGGAGATTTTTGCTGAAAGAAAGCGTTGCAAGAGACAGTTCTTCGCTCAGACGGCTGTAGGTTTTCTTATCCTCATCTGAGAGATTCGCTCCCCCGCGCACAAATCCTTTATAGGAGTTCTCAAGTATCCTCATCTGGTCTTTCTCCAGACCGAGGCTTTCCCTCTTTTCATAGACAGCCTTCACTCTCTGAAAGAGTTTCTCATTGAGGCTCACATACATAGAGTACTCAGTAAGCATCGGAGAGACTTTCTCCGCGATTTCCTGCATCCCGTCATTAGTGTCAGCCTCCATCAGGTTGAAGAATATCCCGGAAACCCTCTCAAGCGTCTCTCCGGCATACTCCATAGCCTCAATTGTGTTCTCGAAAGTCGGTTCCTCGGGATTATTCACAATCGCGTCAATCTCCTCCTTGGCTTCCTTAATTCCCTGTTCAAATGCAGGGAGATAGTGTTCGTTACGGATTTTGTCAAACTGCGGAGCGCCATAAGGCAGTTTGGACTCCGTCAAAAGCGGATTCTCCATATTGCAAGAATTCAGCAGGGCGACTGATGCCGCTGCCATAACAATTATATTTTTTGTTTTCATAACGTTAAAAAAATCGATAGCAGTTATTTCAATGTCCTCATTTTGACAGCCATCATTTCGATAGCCGCCCTTTTCAAGGCACAATCTGCAAAGTTACGACTTTTTCCCTTTTATATACCGGGCAGAGCTTTCATTATTACATCGTTCTGACGAAAAAAAGAATGCCTACATCGGTTCTATGGCGAAGATTCGGGTCGCGGTCATCTTATAGCGGAAATCGTAGCAGCAACATTCGCTGAAACTGTGACGACGGACACAGGACGTCATATAGCCGGGGTTGAATCCCAGATAGGTGATGTCACATAGAGAAATGCTCCGCACCTGCGAGGAAAAAAGCCTCTTCAATACGGTGTAGTTCTGCGAAAGTATGTCGTTAATTTTATCGAACTTCTCCCGGGAGCGGCGCAGAGTGTAGTTGTAATGATTTTTGCAGGCATTGCAGCAGAAAACCTTATCCAGTCTGGATCGGTAGTCGATTGTCTCACCACATTCAAGGCAGTGCCTCTTGTTTTCAAAAACAGTGTATTGCAAAGTGCTATATTTTAATTAGTTACATCAATAATAAATTTCCCGCCGTCCTGTCTTCGGGGCGACATCATCATCCCTGCAAATATGGATTTACCGAGAGAAAAATCCAAAGAATCGAATGAGATTTTCAGCGAATTCAGCGAAGATTTTTCTGTTTTTGAAAATCGTTTCCGAATTTGAAATCGAGTTTTAATTTTATTCGCGTTTTTTCTATTTTTTGAACCCGATTTCAAAAAAGAAAAAAAGTGCAATAAATCTAAAATCGGGTTATAAAAAAGTTACACGAATTATAAATTCATAAATTTATTTGTCTGAAGAGGCGCCTAAGCCATTGAAGTTCAGATTTATTTTGCAGTACTTTGCACCACCCCCGCAAAGAGCGCTCAAATGATGCGGGGACAAAAACGAGGGGGCGGCAGTCCGGAATACGGCCTCCGACATTCACTCTAACAATCACATTTTTATGGAAACAATCAACAAAGTAGAACTCCAGGGCAATGTGGGCAATGTCCGCATCCAGATGGCAGGCGAAAGAAGGGTCGTTCATTTCTCGCTCGCGACCAACAGGGTAACACGTTCCAAGGAAGGAGAAAACGTCGTGGAGGCAAGCTGGCACAATGTCGAAGCTTGGGAAGGACAGGGAATTGACAACGTGGACAAAGTCACCAAAGGCTGCGCGCTGCACGTCCTCGGCCGTTTGAGGTATGCCAAATACACAGGCACGGACAAGGTGGAGCGCACCTCAACTGACATCATCGCCACTAAAGTGGAGTTGGTTGGCGACAACCAGCAATAGTTTCAAGGCCTGCCCGGAGGCTTCTGAAACTCCTCACTAACACGTTAGAGGCTTTCCGGACAGACCGCTGCTTATCCGACGTTCCTAAGGAGTGACAGCGAAGGTCACTTTACTGCCACTCCTATTAGGATTTTTAAGACTTTTTCTTAATTTTGCGAGTCTTTGGTTAAAACGATTAAATTCTACGTAATGTTAAGGAAAGTGCGGATTGTCCTTGCGACAATTTTCTTTATCGGAATCTGCCTCCTGTTTGCGGATGTGACCGGGGTGCTGCACCACTATCTGGGCTGGATGGCCAAGATTCAGTTCGTGCCGGCGGCGCTCGCTCTGAATTTCCTCATTGTGGCAGCTCTCCTTGTCCTCACGCTTGTATTCGGACGGGTTTACTGCTCCGTAATCTGCCCTCTGGGCATTATGCAGGACATCATTTCCTGGATTCACGGAAAGATGCCCCGGCGCATTGAAGTTAAACGTTCCCAAAAGAGGGGAGGAGAAGACGCCAAGCCGGAACCGGGAAAGACCTCGCGGAAGTGGGTCAAGGGCACGCCTTATCGCTTCCACTTTCGGCGGCCGCTTCGCTATCTCCGCTACGGGGTTCTCGTAGTTTTCATTGCTGTGATACTCCTCGGAGCCACCTCGGTCGCGGCCCTCATCGAACCATACAGCACATTCGGCAGGATTGCAACTGAGCTTTTCACCCCCGTTTACAGGGGAGCGAACAACCTCCTCGTGCTTGTGAGCGAACATTTCGAGAGTTACGCCTTCTACCCTGCCGAGGTGTGGATAAAGAGCATTCCGACATTCATTGCTGCCGTGGTTGCACTGCTTCTTGTCGGTTTTTTCGCCTGGAAATGGGGAAGAGGCTGGTGCAACAGCGTCTGCCCTGTGGGAGCGATGCTCGGACTTGTTTCACGCTTCAGCCTTTTCGCGCCTAAGATTGACACCGAAAAATGCCGTAACTGCGGACTTTGCGCCAAAAGGTGCAAAGCAGGGTGCATCGACCTTGCGGGCGGGAAACGGATTGACTACAGCCGCTGCGTCGTCTGCTTTGACTGCGTTGACTCCTGCCGGGCAGGGGCGCTGAAATATGAGTTCCGATATGGGAAACCGCAGGCCCCCGTGCAGGGGACAGGGAAGGCTGACGCCCGCTCTGAGGCTCCAGTGCAGGAAGCTTCCTCAACTGCTCAGGCCGAAACCCCTCGAAACGAAAGCCGCAGGGCATTTATGAAAGCGACCGCGCTCACAGTGGGCGCTGCCGCAGGAGCGGAGCTACTTCGCCCTGCAGAGGCGTTTGCCCAAAATATGAAAGTTGACGGCGGCCTGATTACTCCGCCAGCAAAGCAGGCTCCCCGCCGCGAAACCCCGCTCAGACCTGCCGGAGCCAGCAGCCTCAAAGACTTTTCCACCCGCTGCATAGCCTGCCAGCTGTGCGTTTCCGCCTGTCCAAACGGCGTGCTGAGGCCTTCGACCGACCTTGACACCTTTATGCAGCCGGAAATGTCCTACGAGAAGGGCTACTGCCGGCCGGAGTGCACAAGGTGCTCTTCCGTGTGCCCTGCCGGGGCGATTCTCCCGGTCAGCCGCGAGGAAAAATCCTCCATCCAGATCGGGCACTCGGTCGTGGACTACTCTCTCTGCATCGCTGCCACTGAAGGCGTGAAGTGCGGAAACTGTGCCCGTCACTGCCCTGTGGGAGCCATCCGCCTTGTAAAGAAAGACCCCGAGGACCCGGATTCTCCGAGGATTCCTTCGGTGGACGAAACGCGCTGCATCGGCTGCGGCGCGTGCGAATATGTCTGCCCGGCTAACCCGCTGAGCGCCATCCACGTCGAGGGACATCCCGTTCACAAGGAGATTTAGTGAATCTAACTTACCCGCCTCAGGTCCAATGAGCACGCGGGGTCGGGGTATTTAATTAAGAAGATAAGGACAATATACTTGGATAAGCAGATGGACAGAAGAGACTTTTTGAAATATACAGGGGTTGCGACTGCCGCAGCGGCTTCCGCAGGAGTGATTGGAAGTTGCGCCGGAGTCAATGGAAACGGAGATAACGCTGCCGCAAAGGGCGGAAAAACAGATGCCGCAAACGACGCTGCTCCGGGGCAGATGACCTACAGGACCGACCCTAAGGAAGGCGACCGGGTCAGCATCCTCGGTTACGGCTGTATGCGCTGGCAGATGAAAAAGGACGAGAACGGGAAGGAAGTCATAGACCAGGACAGCGTGAACTCTCTGGTGGACTACGCCATCGCCCACGGAGTCAACTACTTTGACTCCTCTCCGGTTTACCTTCAGGGCCAGAGCGAAAGGGCTACCGGCATCGCGCTGAGCCGCCACCCGAGAGAGTCCTACTACATTGCGACCAAGCTCTCCAACTTCAGCGACTCCAGCCGCGAGAACTCCCTTCTTATGTACCGCAAGTCTCTGGAGAACTTCCAGACCACCTATCTCGACTACTACCTGCTCCACTCCATCGGCCGCAGCGTCGAGGACTTCGAGACGCGCTACGTCAAGAACGGAATGCTGGATTTTCTTCTCAAGGAAAGGGAGGCGGGCAGAATACGCCACCTCGGATTTTCCTTCCACGGCAGCAAGGATGTCTTCGATGAACTTCTGAAGACCCACGAGAAATATCACTGGGACTTTGTCCAGATTCAGCTCAACTACCTTGACTGGGACTATGCTGCTTCCGGGCGCAACACCAACGCCAGCTACCTCTACTCGGAGCTTGCGAAAAGGGACATCCCGGTAGTGATTATGGAACCTCTGCTTGGAGGGCGTCTGACGAAGGTGTCGGACAATGTCGCAGAGAAACTCAAGGAACGCGAACCATCCGAGAGCATCGCCTCGTGGGCATTCCGCTTTGCCGGCAGCCCGGAGAAGGTTCTCTGCGTTCTGAGCGGAATGACCTATATGGAGCACCTGCAGGACAACCTCAGGACTTTCAGCCCGCTTAGGCCCCTCACCGAGGACGACAAGACGTTCCTCGCCCATATTGCGGAGCTCATCCACAGCTACCCCACAGTCCCGTGCAACGACTGCAAATACTGTATGCCCTGCCCATACGGCATTGACATCCCAGCAATCCTTCTCCACTACAACAAGTGCGTCAACGCCGGCCTGGTCGTTCCAAAGCCCAAGGCCGATGCGGAGGGAGAGGTTCCGTCAGAGGAAATGCGCTCCTACCGCAAAGCCCGCCGTGCCTATCTTCTAAGCTACTCGCGCAGCATAGAGAAATTCCGTCAGGCGGACCACTGCATCGGCTGCGGAAAGTGCGCCCCGCATTGCCCTCAGAGCATACAAATCCCGCACGAGCTTCACCGAATTTCCCACCTTGTGGAACAGCTCCGCCGCTCCGAAGAGGCAGACTAAAAAGAGTGAGATAAATTCTCCTAGAACGAGTAGCCGAGCGTGACCCCGAAACTATTCTGGAGCACCTTCGAGCCGAATAGGTAGGCTGCGTCAAGACTTACGCCGAAAAACTTCACCCCTATTCCCGCTGAGGCGTAGGACGGGATGGCTTTGGCGGAGTCGCCATAGTGGTAGCCGCAACGGACGAACGCCATATCGTTCCACCCGTACTGAGCAGCCACGCCAGCCATAAACGCCCCTGCGAAGAGATAGTCCGCTTCGGCAGAAACTCCAAGCACAGACTTTCCGAACGAGAAATCGTAGCCGGCACCCAATTTAAGAAGCATCGGCTGGGAATAAGAGGAGCCATCCTTACCGAACTTAGCCTTATTTCCGAGATTGTTCACGGAAAGTCCGGCAGAGATTCCCCTAAGACGGAAACTTACTCCCAGGTCCACTCCGAACACCGTCGCGGAGGCATCCGTCGCAAGAGAAGAGTGTAGCACCCTTGCCGTAAGACCTGCAGAAAGGCAAGGCAGAATGGCGTATGACGCTCCCACTGCGACATTGAACTCCTTAGGAGTGTAGGCACCGTCACGGGAGGTTGTTCCGCTTTCTGTTACGGTTTCGTATGATGGAGATGTAAGATACTTAAATGTCGCGCCGACAGCAAGTGCATCAGTTGCCTTGAACATTGCGCCCACCCCTATCACCTTGTTGTTGGAATATGACGGCTGCCACATACCGAAAGTGGCTCCGGCACTAAGACGCTTGGTGGAAAGGGACATCGCCGCCACATTGTTTTCAAGAGCGTATGCGCCTGCCTCCGATGAGACCGAAACGCCGGCGCGTGAAAGCGCCGCAGCATCGGAGCCCACGAGTAGCGAAGGTAGCGTCTGTGCCCCGGCCTCGAATGAGAAGACAAAGCCGATAATCACCGCAACGCTAAGGACCGAAAGTCCTGCGCGCCCGCCTCGAAAATCTGTCCCGAGTGCCCTAAGTGCACTCCAAAAAGAATATCTTGTTTTCATAAGCCGCTACAATTTTACAATGTTTGACTTAACGCTTGCTCCGTCGAGAGTCACGACCACGGTGTAGGAGCCTGCCGGAGCGGAGGACATATCCACCTTGAATGGTTCGAAAGGCGAACCTGCTCCAAGATCCTCGTTGAAAACAGTCGCGCCCGTTGTGGAGATTATTTTCACTCCGACCGCATCGTACTGCTTCGCCACGCGGATATTAAGACTCTCGCGCACCGGATTAGGGTAGAGCGTAACCTCCTTCTTGGAATCGCTCACCATCACTCTGAATGAAGACGAGACCCTCTCCCCTCTTATGTCCGTACCGGTCACGGAAATCTCAGAAAGTCCGTAATTCATCGGCGTAAGAAGGAATTTACCCTTGGAGTAGGTCATATTCGCAACGCTCTGATTGGAGAAAGTGAACGAATAGGACAGTTCCTCACCGTCTTCGTCTGAAAAATAGTCCGTAGCGGGAAGTTCCAATGTGCCGGCAGCCTTTGATGTAAAAATCTTATCTTCAAGAGACTTCACGACAACTGGCGCGTGGTTCGCCAAAACCGTGTAATCCACTGAGACAGAAGAAGAAAGGCCGTAATAATCAGTCACAGTCATCGTCGCCCTGTAACTGCCCTCCGGGGCATCCCAAGCCTTGATTCGAATCTTAGGGGTCTCTCGGGTGAGAGTATCCAGCACAGCTGCAGGAGAACCCGGGACAAGGTCAATGGAGTAGAAATGTCCGTCTGGTTCGGTGATGGAGAACTCAGCCACCGCGCTCTCGTGAGGTTTAAGAGAGAAAGAAAGCGGAGTTGACGTTGAAATTTCAGGCGCGTGATTATCACCCGTTTCCACAGTAATGCGCGAAGTTAGAGCGGACTTATTTCCTGCAAGGTCGCAGGCAAGAGCCGCCACATAATAAGTCGTGTTAAACTCCAATCCTGTCACGACTCCGGAAAGTTTGTCTCCGGCCTTTAGACCCTCCACATAGAACATACCGAACGGTATCTTTCGTGTCGAAGTAAAATCTGAAGTGGAGTAATAGAGGAAAATGGAGGTCGGGACGCCGTCATCAGAATCCGAAGGAACTGTGACAGTGAAGTTTATGTTATTTGAAGAAGATGTTGCGCTAAGTCCCGTAGGCGTATTCGGAGCAGCACCGCCGCTTCCAGCCACAGCTTTATAGGCATTCACGAGTCCCTTGCCGAGATAGTAGCTTCCATTCTGCGCAGAAATATCTGTCACGCTGTCCTCTATTTTCGAACGCAGGGCCGTACTGGTAAATCCCATACCGCCATAACGCGCCACAACAAGGGCGGCAATTCCGCTCACGTGAGGACAGGCCATCGAAGTTCCCTGCAATTTTCCGTACTTGCCTCCCGGGAGCGTGCTCAGCACCTGATTTCCTTTCCTTGCATCGCCGCCAGGAGCCGCCACGTCGCACCACGAGCCATAATTGGTGTAATATGCTCTCTTGTAGTCCGCACCGACGGAACTGACGTTAAGAATCGGCTCATACATATTGCCTGACACATCGGACGCATCGTTTCCGGCGGCGAAAATCACGATTCCCCCCTTCATCGGCCCGGTCTGCTTTCCTGACGCATCGCATCCTGCATACTTGATGAAATAGTCCACAGCGGCCTGCAGAGATGAAGGCGTGTAGTCAATGTCGGTATAGCCCCAGCTGTTCTGAGAAATGACAGCACCGTGGTCTGCGCTCCATTTGATGGCCTCGGCTCCAGAGCCCTGAGCGTCCCCGTCAAAAATCTGGCAGGACATAATCTTTGCCCCCTTTATCTTGGCCTTGGAATTACCGCCTGCCACTCCGCAGACACCCACACCGTTGTTGTTCACAGCGGCAACGGTTCCTGCAACGTGGGTCCCGTGTTCGCCAGGATTTATTACGTAGGAGTCTTTTACGAAATTGTAGCCATAGATATTGCTGCCGGATTTCTCCGGATTATGCCACATATTGGCCTCAAGGTCCTCGTGAGAGTAGTCCACGCCCTGGTCCACGACTCCCACCACAATGTCGTCAGTGCACTGATAGTAGGTGGAGTAGTTCCTCCAGAGCGGGAAGACGTTGATATCGCATCCGCTCACCGACGAAGAAGCCGATCCGTTGTTGTAGTAGTGCCACTGACTTTCAAGCATAGGGTCATTGAAAGGTGCGGAACTGCTTGAAGTCGCGGCTGCAAGTTCTTTCGCTGAAACATATTCCGCAACTCCTTTTCCGCCGACGATGTCAATGCGCGGGCAATACTCAATCTCGTCCACGCCCTCAATGCAAAGCCCGGAAGAGGCCTTGGTCATAGAATGAGACTCATCGTAAGTGAGGACATACCAGCGGTGCAGACCTTCTGCACGGGTCCTCGCCTCAAACTCTCCGGCATACGGGAAAAGTCTTCTCATCTTCACCACTCCCTGACTTTTAAGCGAAGGCACAGCATCCAAGCGGACCAGACCATCTTCTGAAGTAAGCCCAGAGAGGTTTTCCGCCATCTGCTCGCTCACGCGGATGTTCATCTGATGAAGGAGCGCCTCATCTGAAAGTCCCTCCGCGAAAACGCTCGCAGAGTTTCCCTCGGCATCGGCCCCGCTGAAAAGGTCGTCCTCTTTTACTGAACAGGCAGAGAAGAAGACAAGAGAGCCAAGAGCTATAGCGAATAAATTTCTACGCATACAAAAATCTTTATGTGACACAAATCAATAGAGCAGCGCCGGAACTGAGCCTGGCGCCTTTTACAGCACAGTTATTCCGCAGAGCAAAGGAAATCAAGCACTTCCAGCAGGCTCTGAGGATTTTTCCACTTGATTTTGTGGGTTTTCAAAAATGTCTTCCACGCGGCCTGACGGGACTCGGGCAAAGAGGCTGCAATCTCCTTTTTCGAAGCCTTCACCTTATAAAGCGGAGAAACGACATAGAGCGTGCTCTCCGTGGTAAGCGCCACGCCGTTATCCTTCTCGTTGAGGATATTCATATAGTTCTGATTCACCTGAGAGTCGGTCTGAATGGACGTTAGCTTCATCGTCGCGGAAGAAGTGGAAGACGTGCCGTAGGCACCCTGAGCCTCCATCGAAGCAGAAAAGTTTCCCAAAATCTCCTCAGCAATGCAGCCGTTATCATTTTTGGCGACAGTCTTCATCATCTTTCCCATAACAGGGACAAAGACGTCGTTCCCGATCTCGACTGCAAGCACATCAGTAAGAAAAGCCTCCTTCACGACTCCCTCGTCGATGTAGTGGAGAGCGTCACGGCGAAGATGGATGTTCATCTTCCTTTCCTCAGTCTTTCCCCCAACCATCACAACCTTTCCACTTGTGAATCTGTCATAAAGATAGGGATATGTAGTCGTCGGTGACTGCGCCCGAAGGGCGGAGAATGTCAAAAGAAACGCCGCAAGGGCAAAAATGATACGTTTCATAATTTATATATCGTTATAAATCAAAACATTGAACATTAAGAGTCTTTACACGAACTCCCCTTTTCGTAAATTGAGAAAAAGGAGACACCCCGGTTTTGCCGGAGTAGCCTCCTTAAAGAAAACTTCTAGCGAAAGAGAATCTTACTGCCTTGTTGCCACAAAATCGTATGAAAGCAGATAATATCCTAACTCACTTCCGTCACTGCCATAGACATACGCTCCAACATAATAGTCGCTGCAAGTGATGGAACCAGCCTTAGGGACATTGAATACGGCTGATTTATCCTCATAGAAATCTGTCGCATAGATATTGCCGTTTGACGCCTGATAAAGTCCGGCACCGCTCTTGAGAGCAAAGTAACCGCTGTCAAGGTCAAATGTCGCATACAACTTGGTAGGGATGCCAAGATAATCAGTAATGACGATATTGCCTTTCTTTGCATCATCAGACTCAGCGACAGCAAAAGTGGTTGTCACGGCTTTACCTGTATACGCATTTACGGCGCTAACAGAGTAAGATCCAACTATATCCGCTACGGTATATCCGTATGAGCAGAAATAACCCTTAGTAACAGAGAAAGCATCATTGGAGTTACCATAGATATCAAGGATGGAGTCTGCCGCAATCGTGTATGAAACGTAAGAACCGAATCCAGGGTCCTCGTCAAGCGCCACACCGACAACTCCCTCTGCCTTGTCAACAATAACAAGCTGCTGACCGGTGTAGGATACAGTCCTGCCGTTACCGTCAACAACGGAGATTGCTGCAGTAGTTATCTTGCGACCTACAAGAGGATACTCAGTCTGGGCGTAAGACTTCATAACAAGCTCAGTCCAGTCGGTAAATACTTCCGGAGCTGCTTCCTCTTCCTCTGAGTCGTCATCACCTCCGGCAAGCGGATCGTCCTCTTCCTCAGCGTCACCCTCCGGATTGAGCGAGAGTTTGAACTTAACAGGAGCGTACTGATCGTATATACCATAAGAATAATAACCGTTCTTGGAACTATACAGCATAGCGTAATAGTTCTCATCGTCAAAAGCTGCGCAAGGAGCTCCAAGTTCATTGGTAACAGTTCCTTCAGTGTAGGAAAGTGTCACGTATGCGCCAGGAACATACTCGGATGCCGGGAGATAGACATAAAGAACATTTGCGTCAGTAAAGACATTGTCCGCAGGCACCTCGAAACTCTTCTGCTCAGTGAGAACGCCCTGGGCGCTCTTCACATATGCAGCATAGTAGTGTGCAGTAACCTTACCTGTGCCGACCTGAACCGGGTCATCAAATTCAATTCCGAAAGCGAGAACGCCATCCTGCTCCTGAGAGTAAAAATCTTGCAAGATAGGAGCCGTGTCGTCAGTGGTGAGACACGTTGCGGTGGCAACGCTTGAGACCTTTCCCTGAGCATTGTTGGCTACAGCATAAATGGTGTAGTAAGTGTTAGGAACAAGTCCGCTGATGTTGATGGAAACTGTTGCCTGCTTGGCGAACTCAATCACCCCGCAATAGGTATTGTCACCTACCTTCAGAGCGCCGTCTTTATAGACGTTCTTCAGAAGTGAAACAGAGTCAAGTTTTGCTGCCCTTCCCTCAGCCACGATATAGGAATAGAAGGAAGTGCTCTGCTTTGGCACGACAGTCACCGAAATGGCGCTGTCGGAAACTGCCTTAGCAGTAACTTCCGGAGTTTCGGCCTCGATGAACTTTATCGGCTCATCGTAGACGAACTTTGTGCAGGAGACGAGCATAGCCGCTGCTGCAACTGCTGAAAATAATATCTTCTTCATAACTCAGTCTGATTTAGTTTTTAACGGCTGACATACCAGGCAAAAAGATTCCGATGCTTCCTGCGCCTGAAATATAGAACCAGAAGCCATATTCCTTGCCGAAATCAATCGTTACATTATTACCGTCAACGACAATCTTTGCCTGAAGATTTCCTGAATCGTAATCGTTCAGTTCAGAATCGATTCCGTACAAAGTGATAGGGGTTGAACCGCCGTACTTATATTCAGAATCCTGGCCGAAAGGAATTGTAATTGTGGTAAGATCCGCATCCACAACACCATAGTAACGGGTGTCGGAACCTGACCAGTTGTTGTTACCCATAAGGTTGTCAAACCAAATTTTGTGGTCATCGTCTGCATCCTTATAAGTAGTCATCGTCCAGGTCATATCACCGTACCAATAAGACTCTCCGGACATAGTGAAAGAACCGAGAATGCTTGAAAGCGGATGGTCAATGTCACCTATGGTAACAGTGCACTCGTCCTCGCTGCCGGCAGCAATCGTGTCGTTGCCATAGAGCTTGATGCTGAAATTGAGGTCACCGGTGTATTCGCTGTAATAGATGGTCTTGAACTCGATGTATGAGGTGCGGTGGTCCGCATCGAATGAAAGTGTTCCGGAAGTGGTGAGAAGTTCATAGTTCACACCAGCTTTCGCAGCCTTTGTTGCAGGCTCAATCACCTCGAATTTAACCGTTTCCTCAAGACCAGCAACCGATGCAAGAGTAACCGGGATTCTGAGGGTATCGCCTCCAGCGGAGTAGTCCTCATTGACAGAGACAGTCACCTGGTCGAATGCGACAAAAGCATTCTTATCGTCAAACACGGGATAGTCGTTCTTGTTGCAGGAGGCAAGAGCCGCTGCAGCAGACAGAGCCGTGAGAGTATATATCAAAATCTTTTTCATAATCATTCTTGTCTTTCTAGTTCAGAGGATTCTGCTGGAGATTAGGGTTCAGTTCAATTTCTCTCTTAGGAATCGGGAGTGCCCAATGATAAGAAGGGAAATCAACATTGAGGTTCTGAGTGCAGAGAGGATAATCTGATGCGGAACGCTGGATTTTCTCTCCCCAACGCGCAAGGTCGTAAAGGTGAAGACCTTCCCAAGCGAACTCAAGACGCCTTTCGTTTTCGATGTCGGTCTGTCCGACTGAACCGTAGGTCTTGCCGCCACGAAGCTGGGAAATGGTGTTGATATCCTTGATGGCTGTAGTTCCGTCAATCGTTGCTCCACGCATAAGCGCCTCAGCACGGTTGAGATACATCTCTGAGAGACGGAGGAAAATGACATTGTTGCAGTCTGGAGTTCCAACGCCTTTGCCGGCATATTTTGAAGTCCAGTAAACTCCAGTCGCCTCCTCTTCATCGGTGCGGTAAAGCTCGCCGCGGACATCGCCTTCCTGATAGAGGGCAAGAAGAGGATCTGCTGTCTGGGCATCACCGGAGCCCTCAGGGTTGGTAATGTAGGAGATATCCTCCCAAGAACCGTAACCGTCGTTGCCGCTCTTGTCGCCGAAGATTTCGAAAATCACCTCACCGGTTCCGACATTTGCAGTCCAGACTTTCCTGTACTCGTCCTTTGTCCAGAGTTTGTACTTATTCGAGTTGATGACCTTTGTCGCATAGTCAGCGGATTTCTGCCATTCGCCCATATAGAGGTAAACCCTTGAAAGAAGAGCCTGAATGACGTAAATGTTTACTGACGCATTTGAATCCGTAACTCCGGAGCGGACATACTCAGGGTCGATGATTGACTCTGCCTCAAGAAGGTCCTTCACGATGTTCTCGTAGTTGGAAATCACGGTTTCACGTGCAGGCTTAGAATTGGAATCAGTGTGGTATACGTATGGAACGCCGAGGCTTTCCTTGTATGCCGCATTGGTGTTGCAGAGAGTGTACGGCTGACCGTAGGTAAGAACGCAGCAAAGGTGCGAGAGAGCCCTGATGAAAAGGCACTCGGCCTTAAGGTTATTAAGGTCCTGCTTTGTCACATCACCGGTGTCCTTGCCGTCGAGGTTGTCAATGACATTGTTTGTCTGAGCCACAGTGTAGTAGCAGTAAGCCCACACGCCGGAAGTTGAATTCTCAGTGTAGTTCCAAGTGTAAGGAGATGTGTAGCGGTTTGAGTTGGCCGCATCAGACTTCTTTCCGTTACCGCTGCGCATCTCGGCGCTCAGAACCCAGCTTGTGCCGAGCCAGCTGTTTGATGTGAGGTAGTAGTAAGATCCGAAAGTGGCCTTATCGAGACCTGAGTAAGTGGAAAGGGTGATTTCAGTACTCTGAGACATCTTCGGCTCACGGGTCAGGAAGTCCTTTCCGCAGCCGGACACACTCAGAAGAGCCACCGCACTTGCTATATATAATAATGTTCTTTTCATAATTGTCATCTGAGTTTAGAATGAAACTTCTATACCGCCTACGAAAGACTTGACCATTGAGTGAGATGCGCTCAGTGAGTATCCGAGAGGACCGACCTCAGGGTCAAGAACGCCCTTCACGTGGTGGAAGGTGTAAGGATTAAGTGCACTCACATAGACACGGAGACCTTTCATATGGATGGCGTTAAGAGCCTTCTCCGGAAGATTGTATGAAAGGGTGATGTCTTTGATACGGGTGTAGCTACCGTCCTGGAGGTTACGCGTAGATCCTGCATAAGGATGCTTAGGCGCACCTGCAACCGGTTTAGGCTGCACTCCTGTGTCACCTGGCTTGGTCCAGTAGTTAAGGGAGGAGGTTGAGCAGTTCTCTGTCATAGAAGCACCGTCAACATCCCAGTTGGTAACTGCATAAACCTTGTTGCCTGCGGTGAACTCAAAGTAAGCGGAGAGGGTAAGTCCCTTCCAGCTGAGGGTGGTGTTGAATCCGCCCGTAGCCTTTGCCTCAGGTGTGCCTGCGTAGATGTAGCGGGCCTTAGTGTAATCTGAGGTAAGTTTGCCGTTCTTGTCGTACCAGAGAGGGTCACCGTTTGAAGGGTTGACTCCGTAGTAGTCCCTAAGGTAGAATGTGTAGAGACGCTGACCAGGCACGATCCTAAGGCTTGTGCCGCTGTTGCTGCTTGCACGGGAGTCAGAGACAGAAAGGTACTCAGAACCGGCAAGGTCAAGAACCTTTGAACGGTTGAGGGCGATGTTGAAGCCCGCGGTCCAGTTCCAGTCGTGGTTGCGGATAATCGCGCCCTCAATCTGGAATTCGATACCCTTGTTGCGGAGGGCACCTACGTTCATAAAGTTGCTTGCGAAACCTGTGGTGTAAGGAACCTGCTTTGACAGAAGCATATCGGTTGTCTTACGATAGTAGAAATCTGCGCTTGCAGTGATTCGGTCATCGAAGAGACCGAGGTCTCCACCGACATTGACGGTCTTGTTCTTCTCCCAAGAGAGGTTTTCGTTGGCAGGACGGGAAGGGACCATTCCGTTAGCACCATTATAGGCAGCTGTGGTATAAACACCGTATGCTCTGTAAGCTGAGATGTTGTTGTTACCGTTCACACCGTAAGATGCTCTGAGTTTGAGACCGCTGAGCCAAGGTTTAGCCCAGTCCATCCATTTCTCTTTATTGATGTTCCAAGATGCTCCCACTGACCAGAACACACCCCATTTGTTGGATGCTCCGAAGAGTGAGCTACCATCTGCACGAACTGAAGCCTGAAGGAAGTACTTGCTGAGGTAGTTATAGTCCGCAACACCGAAGAATGAGAGAAGTGACTCCTCAGTGAGGGAATATGAGAGTTGGTCCTCTGCTGCTGTAGAAGTTGAAGGATAAGGCATCTGCGGGTCAACTTTCGGAGACTTACCGCCGAGGGAGTCGTAAGTGTCGGTCATAGCCTCCTGACCTGCGAGAAGACGCAGGGAGTGGTCACCGAAGTTGTCGTTGTAGGTGATGGTGTTGGAAGTGGTGTAGCGGATGTCCTTTGACCAATATTTCCAAAGTGTAGCCTCACCCTGGTTTGTGTAGTCTGACCAGTACTGGCGAGAGTCCACATAGACGAACTCAATTCCGTTGTTGGTCTTGAGGGTGAGTTGCTTGATAGGCTTCCACTCAAGATAGAGGGAACCCTGCAGACGATAGTCCTTATCGTTGTCCGCATCATAAAGGGCATTTGCGTAAGGGTTGGTCTTGGAGTTCTCGGTGATGTTCACGTTGACGCTTCCGTCCTCGTTGTACATCGGAGTCCAAGGAAGGATAGTCCACATCGCAACGATAGGGTTGGAGTAGAAGAGGTCACCCATCTGGCCCGAATTGGCGTCAGAGTAGCTTGCGTTGAGTTTTGCACCGGCCCTGAGGGTCTTGGTGAGGTTGTAGTCCGCATTCACACGAGCCGTGAACCTCTGAAAATCAACGCCATAGAACACACCGTCATTCTTGTGGTATGATACTGAAGAATAGAATGAGCCCTTGTCGTTTCCGCCTGAAGCATTGATTTCATACTCCTGAAGAGTGCCGACCTTGGTGAGGGAATCATACCAGTTGGTAGTTCCGTTCTCAAGAAGAGAATCCGGAGTATAATAGTCATCGGTAGGATTGTAAGGGTTATGACCGGCGTTGATAGCTGCAGTACGACGATAGTCAATAAGTTCCTGACCCGTAAGAGGGCGGAGGTTATGGTCGTTGATAAGCTGCTGAGCACCGAATTTTGCCCTTGCAGTAAAACGTGCGCGTCCGCTCTTACCGCTCTTGGTGGTAACGAGCACGACTCCGTTCGCTGCCCTTGAACCATAGACAGAAGCCGCAGCGGCGTCCTTGAGGACGGTGATGGACTCGATGTCGTTAGGGTTAAGGAAGGTAGTGGAAGAACCGCTGTTGTCACCCATATTTGACATCGAGCGGAAGTCGCTGGACATCACAGGAATACCGTCCACAACCCAGAGAGGCTCGCTGCCTGCGTTGATTGAGGATGTTCCCCTGACACGGATGGTTGAAGTGGAACCCGGCTGACCTGAACCGGAAGTTATAGTTACGCCGGCAAGTTTACCTGCAAGCATCTTATCAACAGATGTTGCCGGGACCTGCGCGAGCTGTTCGTTCTTGACTGAAGTGACGGAACCGGTGTTGGCTTCTCTGGTGACGGTTCCATAAGCTACGACAATCACGTCGTCCAAAACCTGAGAATCAGGCTCGAGGGTGATGTCGATGTGCGCCCTTCCGTTCACTGCGACCTCTTTCTGGATAAATCCGAGGCAGCTGACGGAGATGACGCCATTTGAAGGGACTGACAGGGTGAAGTCACCCACTGCGTCAGTCATAGTGTAAACACTTGTGCTGCCCTTGAGCTGGACAGCAGCGCTGACTACGGCCTCACCGTTGGGGTCCGTAACTGTTCCGGACACCTTTACGGTTTGGGCAAATGCCGCACCCGCCCCAATAAGCAGGCACAACACGAATGAGAATAATTTCTTACTCATACATTAGCTCAATAGATTGTTAAACATACTTTATAATACCTATTATTATAATCTTGGTAGGCTTTGCTGACGCACCGGCCCGAAACACTGCACTAAAAAACGGGCACATATTGATGCGTGCGAACTGCAAAAGTAAATAATGTATTTCATAAATGCAAATCTCCGAAAGATTGAATTTCAATAACTTGCAACTACAGCACGAGGAATTATCAGAAATTTGGTTAAAGTTTTGATGTCAGCCGGCAATTTTACTTAATGATTGAAAGCATATTTTTTCATATCGTTTCATCATAAAATTTTCAAAATTTTTCCATTTTTCCGGTAAATATGCCATAAAAAGATGGTAAATCCCTGTGATACTACGCTTATGGAGCTGAGGAATAGGCATATTATGAATGAAGCATATACAAAAAAAAGAAGCGAGAAACCGCTTCTTTTTTTTGTGCGCGAGACCAGAGTCGAACTGGCACGCCATTGCTGGCACTACCTTCTGAGAGTAGCGCGTCTACCAATTTCGCCACCCGCGCTCAGAATGGAGTGCAAAGATACAACATTTTTTATTATCCAAAAAATGTTTTTCACATTCAGAAGACAACGTCGAAGTCGTAGCTTCGCTCCCACTCCCCCACGGTGATGGAAAGGCGCGTACGGGCGTAGTCAATCGTGACAACTATGTCATCCAGCTCTGACGCGCTCCAGTCGTAGCCGCTTCCCTCGATGTAGTTTCCGAGCGCGAAACTCTTCAGCACCGACGCTTCCTCGGCAATTTCCAGCGAGAGGGCGGAGTCCTTCTGCCGGGGAAGGCACAGCGAGCAGCTCACATCGGTGGCGCTTTTCAGAGTTGCCCGCATATAGTGGCTGAACTCTCCCGCGTGCGGCTCACCATTCATCCCGTAGCCGTCCACATTGCCTCTCACCGCAATATCGAACGGGAACGAAGTCCTCTCCTCAGAAAAATTCACCGTCAGGCGACAATAGTTCTTCTTCAGGGAAACCGTCTCAGTCACAGTTTCGCAGTCAGTTTCCACAAATGCGGAGTGCATCTTCACCGGAGGACAGTCTTCCCCGAAAGGAATCACCAGTCCCCCCTCCCCGATGCAGTCCGAAGCCGTCTCTGTCCAAAGATTCACCCAGACTCCGCCACGCGGTACTCTGAGTTCATACACATCCCCCACCGCGCCAAGATTCACCACCTCGTCCAGAGAGAACCCCTCCTTCCCGCTTCCGTCTCCACTCTCTCCTTCCCTCACTCCCAACAGCAACACCCCCTCCCGCTCCTGCGCAGGAATCTGCGAAAAATCCAGCCGAAGAAGGCACGGACAGTCGGTCCTGTCCTCCTTAATGGAGCAGGATGAAGCCAACAGCCCCCAAAACAGGACTGGCAAGAAGATGCGAAAAATCTTTAATGATTTCATAAACTTCGGATTAGCATAAACGGTTATCAATCAACAACTCGGAGAGTAGGGAGGCTGCGATGCACGCATTATATAGTCACATCCCCGACCTCATACTCGCTCCAAGGCGCAACGGTTATCGTGAATTTAGCACTGCCCTTTGCATCAACCACATCCGGAGAGTCTGTGCCTATCATCGTAATGGAGAGTTCACCGATGGTGTAAACGGTGTTTGCGGAGATTGCCGGAAGGGTAATCGGGTAGTAGCAGGTCTGTCCGGCGATGGTTGCCTCAACGACAAGGCGGGTGTGACGAGCGGACCATTCGGAGGCGGTGCTATCGTCCTCTGTCGGGTTCGGATAGCAGTAAAAATAGTGTCCCGATGCGTCTGAATCGTTGTAGTTTATGTTCAGCGAAGACGGCTTCTCACAGTAGAGATTGTCAGCTGTGACGCTATTTTTCGACTGGTTAAGCCAGAGTGCCGGAGCATAATCGCCGGAGAATTCAGCATCGCCCGCAACATTTATAAGGTATATGCCCTTAACTGAAATCGGAGAAGACTGATACTGGGACATAGACATCTTGTTGGAGATTTTCTTTATCACCACTTTTGCAGCAAGGCGCGCCACCTCAACGCTGACGGCAGTGTCCGTATCAATCGTTTGATTTGTGGTGCCGAACATCACAAAGGCGCCTGCCGAGTTCTCTGACAATTGAGAAACTATCCCCGAGAGTTCATCCAGAGTCTTGACTGAGCTAAGCGCAGCCCCGTTCACGAGGGCCGCAATGGTCTTCGCGCCCTTGGTGCAGGTGAGATCTACAGATGCGCTCGCAACAGACTTATAGGCTTCCAGATTGCCTGATAGTGAGTTGAAAACGAAGACCTGAACGGTCTGAAGGGCGCTTTCGCCTGAGGAAGCGGCGCTTCCGGAAGCTTTCGAGGATGCCCCCAAAGGCACGCAGACGCTCAAGGTCACGGTTTCACCTTCCCCAGGCACAACCCCACCCGTCTCTGAGGGATTGTCAAGATTTTTAGTACAGGCCGCAGTCCCAAAAGCCGCCGCAGCCAAAAGCAAAATGAATTTTGTTCTCATAATTTTAAGTTGTTAAAAAATTGATTTAAAAAACTAACACGCGAGGGGATGAAGAAAAAGATGGGATGCGAGGCTCGCGAAGGTTTTCACCCGGAGCAACCTTTCGGTTGTGAGGACTGAAAACCTGAGCACAACAAAGCAGGCCACTTTTTATTCGCCCCGAAGATGTTCCATTTCGGGGTCAAGATTAGCCCTATATCGCAACGAAGGCTCCATCTCCAGCGCGGCGGCAAACTCCCTCCGCGCCTCCCCCCAGCGTCCAAGACGGGAAAGAACCAGTGCTTTCAGGTAGCAGACCCGTGCGGAAGCAGAAGGCAAAAACTCCAGGACATCGAGGGCCGAGTGGTCATAGCCCGCCGAAGCGAAGGCCAGAGCGGTGTTGTAATCTCTATAGGGCCGAAGGATCCTCACCGCCTCCGGATAGTCCAGCTCCCGAAGCCTTTCCACCCCACGGGCATAGAGCGTGTCCAGTTCCGTGGTGTGAACCGTGTCCTTCACCATCCCACGGCGGTGCAGATGGAAGTCAAAGCTCACGGTGCGAAGCCGAGGATAGAGTTTTTCCCGGATGTAGCGGTAATCCGGTGAGCGGCGAAGAACAGCCTCCCTGCGGTCCGGGTCGGAAACTGGGGCGACCCTTTCCGCATAAAAAAGCTTTGCGTCCTCGCTCAGAAGGGAATCTGAAGCGACCATCCGTGAGAGCCTCCCCCAGTCCTCCGGAAGGCAGGAAGTCCTCAGAAGCGAGTCCGCCCCGTATTCAAAAAGCGGCAGCAGGTAGTCCTTCATCGCGGCCGAGCGCGCCCTGGAGAGCTTCGCGTTAGCCGCCCAGCTTCCCTCCGGAGAGCAGGTCGCACAAACGACCAGGGAGTCCAGCTCCAGTTCTTCTCTGTCAAACACGTCCCCGATGCACCGCCGGATTCTCTCCAGTTCCCCGGGATTATTCCCCAGAAGAGTGTCCACCGCCGCTTTCCCCACCCGGAAATCAATAAGCGCTAGAGTGTTGTCCCTCACGACCCTTTCCCGAACAATCATCTTGTAGTGCGGAGAGGTGTCCGCAAGGGTGGAAAGCGAACTTATGTAGAACTCCAGGCTGTCCGGTGCGGGAAAGTCGCAGATGTACTCCCCGAAGCGGTGTAGACTCCCGCTGACCCCGACGGTGACTTTTTTCAGGCGCGGCTGACTCCGGAAAGACTGGGTGTAGCGGTAGATGAGGTCTCCGCTGCCCGCAACGATTACCGTGTCCAGCCGAAGGTTGTCCGAATCCATCGGCGAAGGGACATAGCGATGGAACATCTTCTCGCGATTCCGCTTTTTCCAGTCGTTCACATAACGGCGCAGAGTGTGGGAATAGTGCTCCAGAGCCTGCCTCTGGCTCACTCCGAAAAGATTTTCAGCAGAGGGAGCGGGAACGATGGAGGAGTCGCATTTCATTGCGTAAGTCTCCGGATAATAGCGGCTGAGAAAAACTTCCAGCTGCCGCATCATCACAAGATCCGTCGTGTCAGTGACGATTGAGGCGAGAAACTCCCGGTAGCGCTGATAACCCCGAAGCTGTCGGTCGCGGTATTTCGCCCCGGTTATGTTCAGAGTCTCCAGCGCCCTGTCCTCCCCCGCAATTCTCATCACCGGGCAGAACCGCAGCTGCCAGTCCGACTCCATCAGCGAGGAGGGAACGATGATGTCGAAACTGATGCTGACGTTGCCGAGCCTCTCGCTGACGTGATTGAACCGCGCCACCACCCGTGATTCGCTGATTATGTCCGTCGCCACCATCTCCCCGGTTTCGGAGTCGCGGATGGCGTTCATAATTATCGGCTCCCCCTCTTCCCTTTCGGCCTCAGCGGAGAGGGAAGAAGGAGTCGGAGATTGTGGCGTTCCCGCTTCCTCAGAAAGGGACGGGATGGCAATGTCGGCCACAATACCGCTGTCGAACATCTTCCTCACCCTCACCGCCGTGGAGCACGAGAGGGCGAAGAAAAGGACGAGAAAGGGTACAAACCACCGGGGGTAAGGAAAAAAATGAAAGAGTTTACGCATTTTCAAGACAAAAACTTAGTTATCGAAGGCCTGAGCCGGAGAGCCGCATTCACGCCGCGTGGGGATGGGATGCTCTCTATAGCCGCATTCACGCGGTGTAAGGAGATGCGCTCTATGGCCGCATTCACGCCTTAAAAAATGTAGGCAAGGGCTATCAGAAAGTCATCCGGGAGAATGAACATCTTGCTCCCCTCCCCCACGGTCAGGCCGCAGACCGGGCAGGAATAGCTCCTGTAGGTCCCTCTTCCCATCCACAGACCCAGTCCGAGCTCGATGTTCAGGTGCGGCAGCAGCATATAGGAATATCCCCCGTAGAAGCCCACTCCGTAGCGGTCGCCTTCCTCGGAGGTTGACCTCAACACACCGCCCGAGCTGTATTCCTGGTAGCGAAGCTTGCTGCCCACCCACCAGCCTGAGTTGATGTGCCAGGGCCAGAAGCGCGCCCCCAGCGAATAGGACTGCTGCCGGGAATAGAACGTCCCCTTTTTCTGTCCCTCGAACGTGAATGGATTGTATCTCACTCCGGCCTCAAGCGACCAGTTCTTCGCCACGCCAAAGGAAGCCCCGAGATTGAGCGTGCCGAGGTTGGCATAGTCGAGAAGGTTGGTGTAGATGTTGAATCTCTGCGCCGCGCAGGGGCCGCGGGAAAGGCAAAGCAGAGCCACCGCCGCTGCCGCCGCAAAGCGAAGCAGCCGGTGAAAATAAAGTATCTTCTTCATAAGAGGTATAAAGGGCTAAAAGATGGACTGATGGTGACTAAAAAGTCTATTTTGACTTTTGTGTAAGCCTCTTTATGAAAGTTTACTCAGAATACTTGTCGAAGGCCTGCTCAATGACCAGCCGCTTCGCAGGGCAAAGACTCACCAGAGCCTCCTTCAGAGCCGCCCGCGAAGTGACATTCTCTCCCAGGGCCTCAAAAATCTTCTCCCTTCCGACTCCCCTCGCATCGATATAGCGAAGGATTTCAGGATAGAACCAGAACGACTCACCCTTTGCCGGCGGATATTCCCCATAACGGTCCTTGAACATCTCCGGGGCAAGATAATAGGCCCACATCTCGCCCACCTCGCAATATCCGGCATTGTCATCCTTTCCCGTTCCGTAGCAGTCGCCGGAGGAAGCGAATGAAGTGAGGATATACTCCACATATTTGTTCCAGTAGTCGTTTCCCACTTTGGCATAATGACTTGCGTGAGCAAGTTCGTGTAGAGTAGTGGAATAGAGTGACTTATAGTCCTCCCTGCCGGATGTGCCGAGGGTTATATCCGGTGCAAAGAGTTTCACCAAAAGGGCATAAGGGCCCAGAAATCCCGAGATGAGAGCGTGCGAGACCACAGCGCCCTGATGAATCATCGGAGAGCTGCTGGACTCCAGAGCGTTGAGAATCCAGATTCTAAGGTCTGCAGGAGGAGCGCCAATTGCCATATCCTCTTCGCTGCAGCGTGTAATGTAATCGTAGACGGCATTGTTTACCACGCACCTTCGGAATAGCTTCTCCTCCGAATCCTTTGACACTGTAAGACTTATCCCGTCAGGTTCTGCCTTTCCGAGAGTCGACACTGAGGCCGGGACAAGGATAAGATTGAAGCCGATTGAGAAATTCTTTTCGTTTTTGAACACAAGACGGTAACGAATCTTGGAAGAGAAGGACTTTCCCATCGTGTAGTAGCCGTCCCGGTCGGTGTACGCCGTTGCAAATTTCACAAATGCGTTGCAGCTCACCTGCACTCCCGCCACTCCGAACGGCTTCCCGCCATTAAGGTCGGAGTCCACTATGGTTATTCTCCCGGACGGAGCGACCTTAGCCGCCTTGGTAAGACCTCCCGTGAGCATCGCAGCGTTCCCCGTAATCTCATAGGCCTTCGCCTCTATGGCTTCCCAGTCCAGAGAGGAAGCCTTCGTGGAAGAGTCGTTTCCCGGGAGGTAGCACTCGTGAAGAACCTGATGCTTGATGTCTTCCGGAAATTCAAAGCCCTTAGGCACCACCGCATACTGCCAAGTTATGCTCTCCTCCTCCAGCGAAGGGTCGTGATACCAATCACCCTCACGGACAATCTCATAGTCCACAGGATGGTCCAGAAGGGTTATCCCCATTTGTTTCAGACGGTCGAACTCCTCCTGGCTTGAGGGAAGAAACCGGACGTAGTAATCCGTGGTCTCCACCGGCAGGATGCTCGCGGCCTTGGTCGGATAGAGCGCCGCGATGGCTTTTGTGATGTTCTCTGTCTTGTAGGGGTCTTCCAGCTGGCTGCCAAGTACAATGCAGCCGTGCTCAACGACGCTCTGAGAGGATTGAGAGTTTCCGCTCTCCGTGCCTAGGCCGTCATCAATCCTTTCACACGAAAGAGAGGCAATCACAGCCCCGATAAAAAAAAGAATACGTTTCATATTGCGTAGTTTTTAAGTTCGGGGCAAAGCTAAACGCAATTAGCCGTTGAATGAAATGTCAACGGCTAATTTTTCAAAAAAGGCCCTGGAGCCTCTTGTATGTAGGATTTTTGAATAAAAAACAACAAATCGTCGTAAAACGATTGCCGAAAATCCTCTAAAAGTAAGTCACGGTTTTCTGCTCCACAGCGGACAAAATGCTGTTTGCAACGCGGCTCACGCCGAATCTGAAGAAATCCTTGCAGAGCCAATCTTTGCCCAGAACCGTTGACACTATGAGATAGTAGCAAACGGCATCTTTGGCGTTGGAAATGCCTCCGGCAGGCTTGAAGCCAACCTTGCGGCCAGTCTTCTCGTAATATTTCGCGATGCACTGGCACATAACGAGCGCAGCCATAGGGGTTGCATTCACATCAACCTTACCGGTGGATGTCTTGATAAAGTCAGCGCCGGCTTCCATCGCAAGGAAAGATGCGTTGGCGATGTTCTCGGCAGAGGAGAGAAGTCCAGTCTCCAGGATGACCTTGAGGCAGACCTTGCGGCCCTGTTTTGCAGCGACCTCGTCTATGCACTCGCGAACCGCGCGAATTTCATTTGAAGCCGCATCGTAATCCCCGGCAAGGAACGAGTTGAGAGCGAGAACGATGTCCACCTCATCAGCACCAGCCTCAACAGCCTTCTGGCACTCAAGAAGTTTCACTTCAAGGAAGCTCTGCGAAGAAGGGAAGCAAGCTGACACCACCGTGATATGAACAGGGCACTTGCGCACGGCTTTCACTGTGGAAGCAAAATTTGAATATACGCAGATTGACGCAGGAAGCGGCCAGGAAGGGTAATTTGCCTGAAATTCGTTCACCTTGGCAACAAGCGCAGAGATTGAAGACACAGTGTCGTTAGTCTTGAGAGAAGTAAGGTCAAGCATAGAGAAGCAATTCTTGAGAACTTCCTCGTTCATAAAGCCTTCGACATTTGCCGAAATGCTCGCTATCGCGCCGTCAATTTCTTCCATAACGGGGCTATAGCCATATTTTTCCAAATAGTTTACCATATCTTATGTTTAAATCATTTTTTAATAATTGTCTTTTCCAGTGCGTGCAACGCGCAAGAGAGCATCCCTCTCAGGCATTGACACTTATATTGTACCCCTGGGCTATTAGCGGCGAGACCATCTCCCGCAGAGCCTCAGCGCCATACTTCACAAGTCCCTTTTGCGGAGTCTCCCTGTCAAGGGAATATACCATCGTCTGTCGAGGATGAAGCCTTCGCACAATATCCATCCAGGGGCCGAGGACCTCCGGTGAGGACGAGTCGAAATCCTCAGACCTCAGAAACATAGTCTGGAGAACAAAATTCCCCTCGAATGCTTCGAGATTTTTAACGACAGTCTCTATATTATATACTCCCTGCGGCCGATTTATTTTCTCTGCGAGCGCAGAAGATGGAGCATCTATTTTCATAATCGGGTTATCAACCTTTTTAAGTGCCTCAAGCACAGATGGTTTCCCGCAGGTTGTTGCATTTGACAGGACCGAGACTTTCGCACTTGGAGCGAGAGCGTCGCGGAGTGAAACCACAACGTCTATAATCTCCGGAAAATGCGGATGAAGCGTAGGCTCTCCATTGCCGGAAAAAGTTATAGAATCGGCACTTATCCCCTGCTCGGAAAGCGAGAGAAGTTTCTCCCTGAGCGCCGCTTCAACATCCGAAACCTCAGGAAACGGGAACTTCGCCCTACCATCCTTATTCCACCCGCACTCACAGTAGATGCAGTCGAAGTTGCAAAGTTTGCCGTCGGTGGGGAGAAGATTTATCCCCAACGAAACGCCCAAACGTCTGCTGTGCACAGGGCCGAAAACTATGGTGTCAAAATGAAGCATCAGAAAATTGAAACCTTCAAGCTATCCTGAGCGGAGGCAAGAGAATCGGAAACAACCACGAGCGAATCCCTCATCCGTACGATGACCTCCGGGCCCGCAAAGGATGTATCCCCTCTCTGAACAAAGCCGAGAGAAAGTACTCCGAACTTCTCAATATTCACCACAACACTGTCCGAAGGCGATTTCGCTGACATAGCGACTATCGCAGAGTCCATATCGAAGTGCACGAGATTCAGGAGCGAATCCCTGCGATGCCTCTCCCGCTCCGCTGCGGTCAATGCATCTTTCTGGGCTTTGAGCGAGCTCAGACGACGGTTCAGGATTTCTGTCGTTGTCCTAAGAATCCTCGAATAACGCTCCGGGTCTTTCATATAATAGTCCACGCTCACGAGATAGTCGTCATAGTCGTAGCCATATTTTTCGAGAATAGGGGCATAGACCATAGAGGTGTCTGCGACACGGCGCAAATCCCTCTGAGTACCCACCCATTGGTCCAGGACGAACATCTCAGCATAGATTTCAGAAAGTTTATTTTTGGGAATGACCTTCCCCTCCTCTTTCCCGCAGGAAAGAAGCAGCGAAAGGGTCAGAACCACCCCGACGAAACCTTCTAAAATCCTCTTAGACATACAAAGTGAGCTTTTAAGAGCGCCTCCCCATTCTCAGATGGCAGGACCTTTTCAAATTACCTTAATGAAGCGCCGTTCTCCTTTTGGAATGAAGAAAGCAACTTTTCCATAATCCTCTCCACATCGGCGTCAGTAAGGGTTTTCTCCACATCCTGAAGCACGAAACTCAGAGCATACTGCTTCTTTCCCTGAGGAATTTTGTCGCCCTTGTAAACGTCGAACAGGGAAACGTTTTTGAGAAGTTTCTTTCCTGTGCGATATGCGGTTTTCCTAAGGTCGGCGAAATTAACGTTTTCGTCCAAAAGGAGCGCGAGGTCACGTCTAACTTCCGGATACTTAGGGAGTTCCTTGTAGGCAATCTTGTCTCTCTTGACAAGTTCAAAAAGAACAGGCCAGTTTATTTCTGCGGCAAAAACAGGCTGCTTGATGCCGAAATACTTCAGAAGCGGCTGAGCCACAACTCCGAGCACAGCAAGAGGTTTGTGGCTGCCCGGGAGAAGGTAGGTCTGTCCGTCTGAGAACAGGTCGGACGGAGCCGCATCGGTTTCCATCTGGTAGAGGTCCGCTCCGAAGCGGCGAAGAAGAAGTTCAAGATAGCCTTTGAGCTGGAAGAAGTTGCCCTTTCCGGCGTCTGACCTCCAGGATTTCTCAGGAGAACCGGAGATGAAGAGGGCGAAGCACTGGTGCTCTTCGATGTCGTCCAAAGTCGGAGCTTCCACCACATTTTTCAGCGAATAAACCGAGCCGTACTCGAAGGTCCTAAGAGAAGTGCACTGGTGGTTGATGTTGCGTGCAATGACCTCAAGACCGTTCAGAATGAGCGTCTGGCGCATTACGTTAAGGTCGGAACTGAGCGGATTAAGAATCCTCACGCAGTTCTGCTCCGGGAAAGTGGTAAGTTTAGAGTAATACTCGCTCTTAGTCAGAGAGTTATTCATCGTCTCCACGAAGCCGTTAGCTGCAAGAAAATCGGAAATTACGTTCCTAACCTGCTCTGGTTCAGGCTTCTCTGCGGTATTGATTGAAAGGTGCATAGAGCGCGGAAGTTCGATATTGTTGTAGCCGTAGATACGGAGAATCTCCTCCACGACATCGCACTCCCTGTAAACATCAATCATATATGTCGGAACGCCCACCGTTGAGCCTCCCTCGTGTTTCTCAACGAATACATATCCGAGATTCGTGAGTATTTCCTCAATTGCAGAGTGACCGATTTTCTTTCCGATGAACGCCTCGATGCGGTTGTAATCCAGTTCAACTTTTTTTCTTTCAAACTCCGCGGACTCCACCCTCTGGATGCTTCCCACAAGGCGGCATCCTGAAAGCTCCTCCAAAAGAAGGATTGCCCTTTTTGCCGCATACTCGATTCCGAGCGGGTCAATGCCCCTTTCATAGCGGAAGGATGCGTCAGTTTTGAGAGTGTGGCGCTTTGAAGTCTTACGAATGGTGACAGGATTGAAGTAGGCGATTTCAAGGAGAATATCCTCTGTCGTGTCTGAAATGCCGGAATCCTCTCCGCCAAACACTCCTGCAAGGCACATCGCTCCGTCAGCATTTGCAATTACAAGGTCCTCGCTGCTGAGGCTGCGCTCAACACCGTCAAGAGTCTTGAGTTTTTCTCCCTCAGAGGCACGTCTTACGATGACCTCACCGCCCTTGATTTTTGCCGCATCAAAGGTGTGGAACGGCTGTCCCGTTTCCATAAGGAGGAAGTTGGTGATGTCCACGACATTGTTGATAGGGCGAAGTCCCACAGCAAGGAGCTTCTTCTGAAGCCACTCAGGTGAAGGGGCGATTTTCGCGCCCTTGAGTGTTGCCGCCCAGTAACGCGGAGCATCCGCTGTGGCAAGCACCTTAACAGGGATTGACTCGGCCGCGGAAGCCGGCTCACTGAACGCCTCCACTGAAGGCAGCGTAAGGCTACATTCAATGCCGTTATGCTTAAGATATGCATACAGGTCGCGGGCCACACCGATGTGCGATGCAGCGTCCACCCTGTTTGCCGTGAGTCCTATTTCGATGACGGTGTCGCACTCAAGATGGAGATAATCCTTTGCAGGGGTGCCAGGAACGGCTGACGGGTCAAGAACCATAATGCCGTCGTGTGACTCTCCAATGCCAAGTTCGTCCTCAGCGCAGAGCATTCCGAAAGACTCCACGCCGCGAATCTTTGACTTTTTGATTTTGAAGTCCTCCCCGAGAGTGGTTCCGATTGTTGCAAGAAGGACCTTTTCGCCTGCAGCCACGTTCGGAGCGCCGCAGACAACCTGAAGGAGCTCTCCTCCGTCACCGGTGTTTATTTTGGTGATGTGAAGGTGGTCTGAGTCCGGATGAGCTTCGCACTCAACGACTTCTGCGACAATCACGCCCGCAAGACCGCCGGGCACAGCCTCAACGGTTTCAACCGAGTCAACTTCAAGTCCGATGGAGGTCAGCGCCTCGGCGACTTCCTCGGGAGTGAGATTACATTTGATGTAATCCTTAAGCCAGTTATACGAAATAGTCATATCTGTATGTTTTTTCTTTTATTATCGTTTATTCTGTTTCGCTTTTCCAAGTTATCCTGAATCCCGGGCGTCCCTTCCCTACTTTATCGAGGATATGTCAAACAGCGAATCAGCAAATTCCTTCCTGTCAAAGAGTTTAAGGTCCTCTACGCCTTCTCCGATGCCGATGTATTTAAGCGGAATCTGAAGCTGGTCCACGATTCCGACGACCACGCCGCCCTTAGCAGAACCGTCCAGTTTTGTAAGCGCGAGGGAAGTAACCTTCGTAGCCCGTGAGAACTCTCTAGCCTGCTGGAAAGCGTTCTGACCCGTAGAGGCGTCCAAAACCAGAAGGACTTCGTGAGGACCGTCAGGCACGACCTTGGAGATTACGTTGCGGATTTTGGTGAGTTCGTTCATAAGGTCCACCCTGTTGTGGAGCCTTCCTGCAGTGTCGATTATCACGACGTCAGCCCCTTTTGCCACAGCTGATTTAACGCTGTCGTAGGCGACCGATGCCGGGTCTGCTCCCATTTCCTGACGGACAATCTCGACTCCTGCCCTCTCAGCCCAAATCACGAGCTGGTCAACGGCAGCGGCCCTGAACGTATCGGCAGCTCCGAGCACAACCTTCTTGCCTTCAGAGGCAAGTTTCGAAGCGATTTTTCCGATTGTCGTGGTTTTACCCACTCCGTTTACTCCGACAACGAGAATGACATACGGCTTTTTGGAAGAATCAATCATTCTTTCCACATCGCCCTTAGCGGAGTCGTCAGCTGAGTCAGAAGTGCCGGCAGATGCGTCATCCGCAGCGGCAGAGTCGCCATTGACTCCTTCCACTTTCAGCAGGGCTGCGATTTCCTCGCGAAGCATAGCAGTGAGTTCCTCAAGCGACATATATTTGTCGCGGCTCACCCTTTCCTCCAGATTATCGATAATTTTAAGAGTGGTGTCAACACCCATATCCGTCTCTACCAGAGCCTCTTCCATCGCGTCAAGGATGGAATCGTCCACGCGCGAATGTCCCGCAATCGCCCGCGAAAGTTTATCGAAGAAACTTCTGTTGGTGTTCTTCACTCCCTTATCAAAAATGCCCATAATCTGCAGTCTGTTTCAAACCTACAAATATACGGAAATATCCGTTTACAACAAAAACAAAAAAGGGCTGGTTTCAAAAGAACCAACCCATATAAGTATCAGAGTATAAAAATCGTATAAGTGGTACAAATGCAAGGCGTGCGAGGGGGAAAACCTAAGCAACCTAAAGGCTGTGAGGATTTTTCATCCGAAGCGCAACGCGGCAGATGCGCCGCTTAAGCGGTTTTATTTACTTCTTATGTGCGAAGAAGTCCTTAACCTCAGACTCCTCAACAAGAAGCTCGTTGAACACGTAAGCACCAGTCTTAGGGGACTTGTCCATACGGATGCACTTAACCATTTTCTTACCGCCCTTACCGGCAGCGAAGGTTGCGACTGCTTTCTTTGCCATAGTTTAATCCTCCTTCGTTATTTAATCTCACGGTGAAGAGTAACCTTCTTGAGGAACGGATTGTATTTCTTCCTCTCAAGACGCTCTGTCGTGTTCTTCTTGTTCTTAGTAGTGATGTACCTTGAGATACCTGGTACACCGCTTTCTCTCTGCTCGGTGCACTCAAGGATGACCTGCACCCTGTTACCTTTAGCTTTCTTTGCCATAATTCAATTCAATTAAACAAGGTTAATGTATCCTTTCTTCTGAGCGTCCCTGATTGTAGCATCGAGACCGTTCTTTTCAATATGCCTCATTCCTTTGCAGGACACCTTGAGGGTGATGAAGCGCTGCTCTTCCTCTGACCAGAATTTCTTGGTCTTGAGGTTCAGGGCAAACACACGCTTTGTGCGCAGTTTAGAGTGAGCGACGTTGTTGCCGACCATTCTCTTTCTTCCTGTAACTTGACAAACCTTTGCCATTTTATATACTTTTTAATATTATTCAAAATTTAGCGGCTGCAAATATCGCCTAAAAAAAGCTAATTTGCAAGAGATTAGACTATTTTGAAAAATCCGATTTGAAAAACCTCCGCCATCTTACATTACCCGGGAATTTCTTATTCCCATCGATTGAGAGCCATATCAAGGCAGGCTTTCCGACTATATGATCCTCAGGGACGAAGCCCCAGTAGCGAGAGTCGAGAGAGTTGTGCCTGTTGTCTCCCATCATAAAGTAATAATCCTGCTGGAAAGTGTAGCTTGTAGCCTCCTGTCCGTTAATCCTTATCGTTCCGTCCGGTTCAACGCTGAGGGTATTTCCTTCGTAGGAAGTGATTATCCTGCTGTAAAGCGGAAGGTTATCCTTCGAAAGAGAAACCGTCACGCCTTTTTGAGGAATCCACAGCGGTCCGAAATTGTCCCTCGTCCACTCGAACTTCTCCGAGAACGGGAAAATAGTCTTCCAGGAGTCCGGATAATCGGGCGGGTAGACATCGATGTTTTCCTCGACGCTCTCAACACCCGAGAGGCTCTTGACCTTTCCCACCATCGCCTCTGTAAGCGGCATTGCGGGATATCCCGGAAGGGATGGGTCGAACCAAAGTTCAGACTTATTCAGACCTATTTTCTCAAGACTGCGGGCTGAAATTCTCTGCCCTGCTGTCGTGACCGTAAAGCTGTTCTGCATTCCCTGAAGGCGATTTTCAGCCTCTGAGTTCACAAATACAACACCGTTTCTTACCTCGAGAGTGTCTCCCGCGACTGCGACACATCTTTTTACATAATGGTCTTTCTTGTCGGAAGGACGAACCTTCAGAGGGCCGAAATTCTTCAGCGTGTACTCGCGGCCGTAAAGCCTGCAGAGCATATAGTAGTCATCGGCGGGGGCTTTCACCAGAACCGAGTCACCGTTGGGAAACCCGAAAACGACACAATCTCCTCTCTTAACGTTCCCCAGGCCCACAAGCCTTCTGTAGGGACGCTGCCACAGCGTGGAATAGGACTCTTTACTTCCTATCGTGTTGTGGGTGAAAGGAATGGTCAGCGGCGTCTGCGGCATTCTGGGACCGTATGCGAGCTTGCTCACGAATAGGTGGTCACCGGTGTACAGCGTGCTTTCCATTGAGGATGAAGGAATCTTGAACGCCTGAAAAAAGAAAATGTTGATGAATGTCACTACGACAACGGCAAAGATAATAGCATCCAGCCAGTCAAGCGCCGCATTGTGTTTTTCTCCCTCCTTGTACTCCTTTTTCCAGAAAAGCCATTTGACTTTCTTGGTGACACAAAGGTCGAAAAGGATTCCAAGGCCGAGGATCCACCACCAGTTTCCGAGCCAGACTACCCACAGCACATAGAGCAAAGCCCAAAACGAGAACTTTACCCAGCGGTTGTGGAAGAATTCCTTCAGGCTCATCATCAAACTATTTTACAGAGTTGATGATTGCTTCAAAAGCCTTCGGATTATTCATTGCAAGGTCAGCGAGAACTTTGCGGTTGAGTCCGATGTTCTGCTTAGCGACCTTACCCATAAACTGCGAATAGGTCATACCGTACTGACGTGCGGCAGCATTGATTCTCTGGATCCAAAGTGCGCGGAATGAACGCTTCTTGGCCTTGCGGTCACGATAAGCGTAAGTCAAACCTTTTTCGTAGGTGTTCTTCGCTACCGTCCAGACATTTCTTCTTGACAGGAAGTAACCGCGGGTCTGCTTGAGGACCTTCTTGCGGCGAGCCCTTGAGGCTACTGAGTTTACCGATCTTGGCATAAATTTAACTGTGTTATGGAGGCAGTGTCCAGTCTTTCAGGAGCTTTTTTACTGCATTCCAAGTTTAACATAATGATACTAGAGTGCCAACAAAGCTTTAACTCTCTTTACATCCGGAGCTGCAACGAGTCCGAAGTGAGTCAAATTTCTCTTCTGCTTTTTGGTCTTTTTGGTGAGGATGTGGCTCTTGAAAGCGTGCTTCCTCTTGATTTTTCCCGTTCCGGTAAGTGCAAAGCGCTTTTTTGAACCGGAGTTGGTTTTCATTTTTGGCATAGTTAAATCAATTTAACTTGTTAATAAATAATATGTATATCTACGAAAGATATTTACTTTTTCTTCGGGAGCGGGGCAATCATCATAATCATCCTCTTTCCCTCAAGTTTCGGCATCTGCTCGGCTCTTCCGTACTCTTCCAACTCGAGAGCGAACCTCAGAAGAAGCTTCTCTCCCTGCTCGGAGTAGATAATGGAGCGTCCCTTGAAGAAGACAGAAGACTTGACTTTAGAGCCTTCCTGAAGGAACTCCTGAGCGTGCTTGAGCTTGAACTGGAAGTCGTGCTCGTCCGTGTTAGGTCCGAACCTGATTTCCTTGATGACCACCTTAGCCGCATTTGACTTCATCTCCTTAGCTTTCTTCTTCTGCTGATAGAGATATTTCTGGTAGTCAAGTATTTTACAAACCGGGGGATCAGCCTTAGCACTTATCTCCACCAGGTCAAGTTCGAGCTCATCAGCGAGTTTCAGAGCTTTTGCAATCGGATAGACGCCCTGTTCCGGGATGTTTTCTCCGACAAGCCGCACTTGGGCGACTCCTCTGATTTCGTCATTGATTCTCAATCCGCCTTCGTCCTTCTTCTGCTGTTGCGGCCTTTGATTCGGACGGCCCTGCTGCGGTCTTGGACCCTGAGGGCGCGGCGTAGGTTTAAATGGTGCTGCGATAGGTAAATCCTCCTATAAATTAGTTAATAAAATATATTGCGGCACTAAGAGAGCTGAGCCTTCACCTCATTGACAACCAATGAGATGAAATCCTCAACCTTCATTGAGCCTTCATCTTTTCCTCCCTGACGGCGTACAGAAACCAGTCCCTCAGCCTCTTCCTTCTCACCTACGATGACAAGGAAAGGAATCCTCTTGAGCTCTGACTCACGGATTCTCTTGCCGAGCGTTTCATTACGTTCGTCGATTGAAGCGCGAATATCGGAATTATTCAGCAAAGTACAAACTTTTTTTGCATAATCGCTGAATTTTTCGCTCACCGGCACGATGTTGACCTGGTCCGGAGTAAGCCACAGAGGAAGTTTTCCTGCGGTATGCTCGAGGAGCACAGCAACAAAACGCTCAAGGGATCCGAACGGTGCACGGTGAATCATAACAGGGCGATGCTTCTGACCGTCTGCGCCCACATACTCAAGTCCGAATCGCTCCGGAAGGTTGTAGTCCACCTGGATTGTACCGAGCTGCCACTTTCTTCCGATTGCATCCTTCACCATAAAGTCGAGCTTAGGGCCGTAGAAGGCAGCCTCGCCATACTCAACAACGGTTGGAAGACCTTTCTCGGCGGAAGCCTCGATGATTGCGGACTCAGCCTTCTCCCAGTTCTCGTCAGAACCGATGTATTTTGACGGGTTCTTCGGGTCACGAAGGGAAACCTGAGCGGTGTATTCCTTGAAATTGAGGGTCTTGAACACATAGAGAATGATGTCAATAACCTTCTCGAACTCTTCCTTGAGCTGGTCAGGACGGACGAAAAGGTGCGCGTCATCCTGAGTAAAACTCCTCACACGGGTAAGACCGTGGAGCTCACCGCTCTGCTCGTAACGATAGACTGTTCCGAACTCGGCGAAGCGGAGAGGGAGGTCTTTGTAGGAGCGTGGTTTGCTGCGGTAAATTTCGCAGTGGTGAGGGCAGTTCATCGGTTTGAGGAGATATTCCTCGCCTTCCTGCGGAGTGTGAATCGGCTGGAAAGAGTCCTTGCCGTATTTTGCATAGTGACCTGAAGTCACATAAAGTTCCTTATTTCCGATGTGCGGAGTGATGACCGGAAGATAGCCGTACTGCTTCTGAATCTTCTTGAGGAATTCCTCCAGACGTCCTCTCAAGTCTGCACCCTTAGGGAGCCACAAAGGAAGTCCCATACCCACTTTTGAAGAGAAGGTGAAGAGTTCCATCTCCTTTCCAATCTTCCTGTGGTCACGCTTTTTGGCCTCTTCCAGGAGTACAAGGTACTCGTCAAGAAGCGACTTCTTAGGGAACGAGATACCGTAGATACGGGTGAGCTGCTGGCGGTTCTGGTCGCCTCTCCAATATGCTCCGGCAATGGCAGTGAGTTTTACTGCCTTAATTACAGAGGTGTCGCGAAGATGCGGACCACGGCAAAGGTCGGTGAAACTTCCGTTGGTGTAGAAGGTGATGTGACCGTCCTCAAGTTCGCTGATGAGCTCGAGTTTGTACTCGTCGCCCTTCTCAGTGAAAGCCTTGACAGCTTCCGCCTTGGAAACATCTTTTCTTACGAAAGCCTCTTTGGTGCGTGCAAACTCCATCATCTTGTCCTCGATGGCCTTGAGGTCGCTCTCGGCAATCTGCCTTCCGCCGAAGTCAACATCATAATAGAATCCATTCTCAACAGCTGGTCCTATTCCGAATTTCACTCCCGGGTAAAGAGCTTCAAGGGCCTGAGCCATAAGGTGTGAAGTGGAGTGCCAGAATACTTTTTTACCCTCTTCATCCTCCCATTTGTGGAAAACGATGGAGCAATCCTCGTTGATTGGACGGTCAAGGTCGTATATCGTGCCTTTCCCCTGAGGCTCATCCGTTGCTGTTTTTACTGATGCTGCAAGTGAATCTGATGCGAGCCGCGGGCTTATGCTCCGGGCAATTTCAAAAGCGGTAGTACCTTTCTCAAAGGACTTTACGCTACCGTCGGGGAATGTAATGTTTATCATAAAATTTGAATTTTTATGCCGCCGACTACAACTCGGCGACTGGTTAAGCCCGCCATCTACAAACACGGCGGACGTTTGTTTTCAAACAAGCGGACAAAGGTAGAAATTTTTTTCTATCTTTGCACACCCCAAAGGGATAAAATCTCACAGTTTCAAGGGGTTCGTAAATATCCAGGACGAAGAGTCCACCGGTTATACACATATGGAAAATAACGACATTTCAAGTTCAACGATTCTAAACTACGCTTCCGTGGCAGGTCTTGCTTTGGGAGCGGTATCCACGGCATATTTTTTTATCACCCAATATCTTCCGCAGCTGATTAGTTCCCCGGTCGCAGTCGCAGCAATTGACACACTTCTTTGGGGAGCGAAGTTCGCAGGGTGCATTCTTCTTATGAGATTGTTTATGCTCAGGATGGTGCAGAGGGAAAGCGGGGTCACTTCCTCACAGACATTCCGCCTCGGGGTGTACGCAGCGATTTTTTCCGCGCTAATATATTCAGCGGCAGACCTCGCATACATTCTCTATATCAATCCTAACGCCATCACCGAGGCATTTGACCTAATCCAGAGTCAATATTCGTCGCTTTTTGATTCAAACACCCTCACAGCGATGGACTCGATGAAAGAGAAAATGCCTGAGTACACATTCTTTTCGAACTTTCTCTACTGTTCAGTTTACGGAATCGTACTTTCCGGCATACTTTCCCGTTACACACCGCCGCGCGACCCTTTCGCAGGTTTCAGGAAAGATAACGATGGAAGCATTGAAGAGCAATAAAGCAGGAAAAGTTACGGTTCAGACAATGCAGAATTAAGGAAGTTGAAATACAAGACAAATGGAATACACGAAAGACCTTTCAATCATAATATCCCTCTACAACGAGGTGGAGTCGCTTGGGGAACTCATCGGATGGATTCACTCCTCCATTGATTCCAAGGGCTGGAATTATGAAATCATAATGGTGGACGACGGCAGCACGGACGGCTCGTGGGCTGAAATCGAGACGCTTGCAAAGAGCGACAGCCACATCCGGGGCATCCGATTCCGTCGCAACTACGGAAAGTCCGCAGCGCTTTTCTGCGGATTCAAGGCCGCCGAGGGAAGGGTTGTCGTGACGATGGACGCTGACCTACAGGACTCTCCAGAGGAAATCCCGGAGATGTACAGAATGATTACAGAAGAGGGTTGGGACATCGTCTCTGGATGGAAACAGCACCGTCAGGACAACAAGCTAACGAAGAATCTTCCATCGAAGCTCTACAATGCTACCGCGAGAAAAATCACGGGAATCAAGCTCCACGATATGAACTGCGGTCTCAAGGCGTACAGGAACGAGGTCGTAAAGGACATCGAGGTCTATGGCGAGATGCACCGCTACATTCCTTATCTTGCTAAAAACGCCGGCTACACCCGGATTACCGAGAAGCCAGTACACCATCAGAAGCGCAAATACGGCAAGAGCAAATTCGGTCTCAACCGCTTTGTGAACGGTTTTCTTGACCTGCTGTCGCTGTGGTTCCTAAGCACATTCGGCAAGAAGCCGATGCACTTTTTCGGGTTCACAGGCCTGGTCACTTTCTTTGTCGGAGGGGTAATCGCCCTATGGGTTATCATTGAAAAACTTGTGCAGCAGGCACACCACGCAGTCTTTCGTCCTGTGACCGACCAGCCG
>CAVJRU010000001.1:107464-116938 GCA_963652025.1 bacterium | reverse complement strand
CACAATAAGGATTATTCCGTTGTGAAAACATTTATGGCGGCTCGAAAGAGTCGCCATTTTTTTTGAGTGTTAATGTACAATAAATCAACGAGATAACAAGTGCCGTCAGGAATTATTCCGAGTTTTTAGGGGGCAAAAACAGGAATTATTCCGAGTTTTTGGGGGTCAAAATCGGGAATTATTCCGTGACGGTGAGGGTGCCGCCGTAGGAGGCGTTGGCCCTGTAGTGCGGAGCGTAGAGGGACTCTATCTCGGAAACCGGGGCGGTGAAGACTCCCGCCTGGGAGACGTAGAAAGTGTCCTCCACCGTGGTGTTCTCCTCCGGATAGACATCGAACCAGTAGTCTATGGAGCCGGAGTGGACTTCGCGGTAGCCCTGCGGGGTTATCCACCAGGCGTGGAACCCGTTCAGAGCAGCGTTTACTCTCCAGGCGCCGAGAGCATAGCCGTAGCTGCCTGAAAGCTGACGGACAGGCCTCAGACACGCATTGAACGGCGTTCTAAGGTGCACAAGGCTGCGGTTCTCGTCGCTGTGGATGTTATAGACAGCAATGACTTTGTCGCCCACCTTGAGAGTTTCTCCCTCGCGAAGTTCCCTTCGTTTTGTCTTCTTAAGACCTTCTTCGCCTTTACGGGTGCTCGGTGAAAGTTCCTCCACGAAGAATTTCCGTTCAATGCTGAAGCCGTTGCCGGCTGCCTTTATCTCTTCAAACGGCTTTTCGTATGTCTTTGAAAGAGAGATTACCGAGGTCTGCATAAGGGCGGCTGAACCTTTGCGGACAGCGCTTACGGCATTGACAAACTCGAAATTCTTCTCCCACTCCTGAGTCTCTTTCTGAACCATAAGCCAGAGGCGCACTCCATCGGCAATTTCCTCTGCGCGGGAGTCTCCTTCGCCTTTTGTGCTCTTGAGGTAGGCGCTCCAGGCGGAGAAGAGGTTGCAGAGCAGGGCGTGGGTGTAGGCCTCGGAAGAGAGGAGCGCTCTGAACGGCATCACAGCATTAGGGAAGTAGTATCCTCCTGAAGGATGTTCCACGGCATATTCCTTAAGGGAAGCGATGCTGCGGGAAAGCGTTCTTTTCATCTTGCTGCATTTTAGCCCAAGAGAACTGTCGAATTTGTCGGAGCTGGCGCTTAGGATGTTCAGAATCGAGAGGGAGCGGCGCGTCTTTTCGAGAACCTGCCCGTTGAGGGAATCCTCTTTAGCGCTGCTCTGGACGTATGCCTTTATCTCCTTAAGAGTCTTTTTGTAGCTGTCCTTTCCGACCTTAGCCTTGAGAGCATCGGTGTCCACGGCGATTTCCGGGAAGAGGGAGCGGAGGTAGAAATACTCTCCTATGCTTAGACCGCAGTACCAATGCCTTCCGTCGCGCTGGGTAAACATCTGAGCGTCAATGTATTTCACTCCGTCGATGAAGATGCTCCTCCAGTCCGCTCCGCGAGGCAGAAGTCCCTCGGAGCGAAGAAGCGCGAGCCTTTCAAGGACTATGGCTGAGATGCTGGTTGAGGAACTCATTCCGCTGAACCAGCCGAATCCGCCGTCCTCGTTCCTGCATTCCAAGAGTGTCTGGAGGCAGTCCATCACATCGCCCTCGCCGCTCACGGCCCTTGCATAGAGCACCTCGCTAAGGTCCAGGGCATTTTGGGAGCCGATCTCGGTCTTTTGGGCGAGAACGTCGTCAATCATCTCGCTGATGCTCTTTTCCTTCTGAAGAGCTCCGAAGGCTGTGGTGTTTACAAACTGCTTCTCAAGGCTCTTTATGAGGCCTTCCTTGTCCATCCCGGCTTTGTAGAGCGCGGAGTGGGCTTCGGTGAGACGCTGCTTTCCGTCAAGAACCGGGATTTTTACCAGCAGAGCATCGCCAATCTCACATCCCTTGCTATCTTTTCCTCTGAAAACAGCTTTGAAGCTCATCTGAGCCTTGCCTGCGGAGTAGGAGGCCATCTTGTTAGCCTCTGTGACGTAGACGGAAAATTCTTTCGTCTCGGCCTTTCCCGCATCGAGAGTGAGCGGGCAGCTCTGAACAAGAAGCGGAGCTGAGCCTTCTGAGGAGGCGTCTCCATCGTAAATATAGACGGTCAGAGTGCCTGAGATTGCTTTCCCACTGTTGTTGGAAACGGACGGGCGGAAGGCGTAACGGTCACCGCCATATAGGGCCGATGGCTCGTGCACCGTGATGGTGACGGGCTGGCTCACGATGAATTCCTCACGGAGCGTCGCATTTCTGAACTCCTTGTCGTGGGCAAAGAGAGAGAGTATGTAGGTGGAGAGACGGTCGGAGGTCGTGAAGGTCAACTCTGCCGTGCCGTCCTCAGCGGTGCGGATGAGCGGCTGGAAAGAAAGGGTCGTCTGGAAATCCTGACGCACCTTTATTGTCGCTCCGGTGCTTTCCTCCTCCTCAAGGGAGGCGCTTCCAGGGGCGACTGCAGATTCGCACAGAATCACATTCTCGGCAGAGTCGGTGCTCATAAGTGAGGCGGTGGCGATGCTGGAGGACTTACTCATAAGGTGCATCCGAGGATTGCCGAGGCTATAGTCAAGATATCCGGCATTGCCGCTGAAGTCACTGCCTGTCACATTCTCCGATGTAATCCGAAGGCTTCGGGTCTTTGGGGAAACAGTGTTCCATATGTTCGGACTTATGTCTTCCGATGACTTGTCAAACACCGCAGCAAGCACTTCGGCGTCCTTAAGGGAGGAAACTTTTACGGTGTATTGCGTTCCCGGGAGGCAGGAAGAGGAGAACGTGCTTATGGAAAGCGGGAGAGCATACTCCGCTTCAGAGCGCTTGAACTCATAGCTGAAGCTCCGGTATTGTCCGTCTTTGAAGTATTCTATTTTAAGAATCACGTTATTGGTCCACTCCTTGGCGAATTTCCAGCTGAGGCGCCTCAATGACCCTTTTTCCCCGGCTTTTCCGCTAAGGTTAACATTCTCGTTCACAAGAAGATGCTCTGCAGAATCAAACACAAGGACATTAGCCCAGACGGTGCCCTTTCCTGCTCCGAAAAGAACTCCGATTTCGCCATCGGCGTCAATAACCCTGAAGGCGTTCTCGACTTCGGCGCTTAGAACCCTGTCGCTCTCCTGGAGCTTCAGAAGGGTGTAGTTGAAGGTCTTTTCGACCGTTTCGGCTTTTCCTGAAGCGTTGGTGTATTCAAGCGTCTTTTTGAACTGAACTGTGTAAAGTCCTGAGGCAATGGGGGAGAAGTCTATCTTGAAGGACTCTCCGCTCTGGACTTTGCCGCTTTTAAGCTCTTTCGCGCCATCTGATGCTCCTTCTTTGCCATCGCTTGGGACTCCGCTGTAGAGCGTCCACTGAACTTGTCCGTCAAATTCCTTTTCGTCGGATAGGAGTCTGACGTGAAATTCCGCGCTGTCATTTTTCAATATTGCAGATGTGCGTTCTGAGGAGTATCTCCAGTAGGACCATTCATCCTCTGAGCTATCCCCTCCATCAGCGAAGCTGCCTTCTGCCTTTTCGCTGAGTTTGACTTCGATTTCAAAGCCGGAGCTTACTCTAAGCCACTTTTCTTCTTCAATGCTCTGCCCCGCGCCATCGGTGACCTTAACGCAAACGCTGTAGTGTCCGCTGCCTTCCGAGGTGGCAACGGGGATTGTGAACCTTCCCTCATCGTCAATGGAGAGTTTTCCGTTTGAGATGGTTTTTCCCCAGATTTTGACAGAATACTCTGCTGATGCGTCGCTGAGGTTGTTTCCCGCGTAGCTGAGAACCTGTCCGGAGACCGGAATCGTCTCCCCCGGGAAGTATTTAGTCCTGTCTGAGTTAAACTCAATGCTGAACGTCGGGAGCTGGAATTCATCCAGGGTGAACCATTTCGCGTTTAGAGTGCTGCCGCCATATTCTACGCTCACCTTCCAGGTGCCGTTGCGCCTGCCCTGCGGAAGGGAAAATTCTCCTGCAATGGAGCCGAATTCGTTGGTGGAGAGGCTCTGAGACTGAACTTCATTGTATTCGGCGTCTATGAGACGGACTGTCGCCGTCTCTCCGGATGGGAGAGTGGACATCTTGCCCTGAAGGAAATCCTTGTAGAGGATGGCCTTGAAGTGGAGAGTTTCTCCAGGAAGGTACGCCGAGCGGTCTGTAAGGATAAGAGCCTGGGCGGAGATGTCCTTCGTTGAGGCGGAGGAGTAGTTGTATAGACTAAGAGTCTCAGAACTCCTTTTCATCCCCTTGGAGTCCGTGGTGCTGCAGACTATGTTGCAGCGGCCTTGAACTGTTTCTATAACCTTCTGAATTTCAGAGTCAAGAAGCGTCGCTCCGTTGAGAGTGACTTCTTTGCTGAGAAGAGTGTTGTTGTACCAGGAAAAGATGTTGACCGTGACCTTTTCAACGGGTTTTCCGCTACGGCGCTCTGCCGCATAGAGAAGCCAGCCTTCCTTGCTGCGGTTAACTGACAGGGCAAGGGAGTGGCGGGAGAGCGTGCAGCTTTGAACTATCTCGTCTTTCCCGGAGAGCTTTTCCGCTGCGCTTGCCTTAGGATTTTTTGCCTTGAAAACGGCGAGATATTCTCCGTCAGGAAGCGATGGAAGAGTCGTCTGGACGGAGTCGAGTGCATAGAAACTGCACTTGTCGTTTTTCAGAACTTTACTGAAAACAGGCGTGTCTTTTTTCGTAAGTTTGCGAACATCAAGGTCTTCGCCCTCATAGAGGGAAAATGTAACTTCCGGAAGATTGCGTAAAGATGCCTTGACGTCATTTTCCTTGACCTGAGCCGTCAGGTCGCTTTTCTCAAGAAGGCTGATCATCTCATCAGCGGCATTTTCGTCTTTAAGAATGAGCGCTTCTTCTCCGCTGTAGGCCTTCTTTTCTTTTATCAGCATTTCGCATTCGTTGCGGAATTCCTTGTAGTCCTGCGACCCCGCTCCTTTTGCCACAAGGGCCGAAAGGCGGGAGGAAAGGGAATACAGCCGGGCGAGTGTGGAGACTGCCTTGCCATCGTATTTTTTGATGTAGGCGCTAAGGTCCACCGTCCCTGCGCACTCCAGAGCCCATAATTCCCCAAGAGCAAGGACTGGATATGCTGTCCCATTGGAGACTGTATAATTCTGCTTGAGCCGGTCCGTGAGGGAGGTGTACCCTTGAGAATTGTACAGAGACTGGGTGAATACCATTTTAAGAAGCAGGTATTCGTAGTCAGAGCCGATGTAATTTGAAAGTACATTGTTTTTATAGCCTACAGGGGCTTTCTCCCAAAAGTCTGTGCTCTTGGAGACTTTCAATTTCTTTTCCCATTTTGACAGGAACTCCTCTGCGGAGGCGGCATCGCTGAGATTCACCCCGATGCCGGCATTGTAGAGGATTACCGGGTCGCCGTAGGAAATGAACTCCTCGTTCATCTCCGCCGAAAGGGACTCGCGCACTTTCCAGTTTCGTCCGGCTTCGGCATTGACATAGCGGACTGAAGACAGGTAGTAGTCGTAGTTCAGCCCTTTGGCTTTCGCCGTGCTTTTCAATTTCTTCAGGACTGTAATCTGGGTCTGCGGAAGGTCATTTTCGCAAGCCTTCTCATATTCTTTCCATAGGCGGTCCACCTCGCTGCGGCCCGAGTTCCCCCCTGCGCTGGAGGCTTCAAGGCCGGTGGAGATAAAGCAGGTCATCAATGTCATAGCGATAGTTATTATTCCAGTTTTCATATTCATTCGTTTTTATTCTGCACGTAATGCTTCGGAGACAACGTAGGTACTTCCGCCGATGTATATCAGCGGCTTAGGCAGACTTAGGGACAATTTCCGCGCCAACGCCACAGCATCCTCCACTCTAGGGCAGACAAACGCGTCCTCGCAATCTCCTGCGAAAGCCTCACGCGCTTTCTCCGCCGGAAGCGCACGCGACCCCTGTGCATTCGTGAAAATAACTTTCGCCCCCCGGGGAATCATCTTCACGACGCTTTCATAATCCTTGTCTGCAACGCTGCCATAGACCATAACTACGTCATATCCTTCCTCCTCTTGTAGCCTTTGAAGCTGCGAGAAATTGTATTTGAGGCCGTGGACATTGTGCCCGATGTCTATGATAGTGAGAGGATTATCTGAGATTTTTTCCCATCTTCCGTGAAATCCTGTCCGCTGCGCCGTGTGTGCAAGGGCGCCATAAACCCCTTCGGGAAGCGCGTCCTGCCCCTTCTGGGTCTTCGAATCCTGCCCCGAAGTAAGCTTGTTTACACCCGATGAAGGGGCAATGGAGAAGCTCCTCATAAGCGAAAGCGCGGCAAGGGCGGTGCGAAGGTTTTTCCTCTGGTAGCAGCCCTGAAGGTCCATCTGTGAAAGCAGCGATTCGAATTCCTCTTTGCTAACACCAAGTCTCAGCATCGCCTCTTCGCTGCTGTCATCCCTCCAATCAAAGTCCCTTTCGGCAAAAAAGAGGGGAGCGTTCTCCGCCGCTGCCTTTGCCGAGAACACCGGGTCAATCTCAGGGGAGGATTCTCCCAGAAGGGCTGGAGCTCCGCTTTTTATTATGCCTGCCTTCTCGCCCGCAATTTTTTCGAGAGTGTCTCCCAGGATGTTGCAGTGGTCAAGGCCTATGTTGGTGATGACGCTAAGGGAAGGGGTGATTATGTTGGTGCTGTCAAGCCTTCCTCCGAGTCCGGTTTCGATTACCGCAAAATCAACTCCCTCCTTTGCAAACCACCAGAAGGCCATTGACGTCGTAATCTCAAAGAATGATAGCCCCAGTTCATCAAAATCCTGCCACCACTTTGTGCAGAATTCCCAGACGTCCTCTCGTGGGATTAGTCTTACGCACGTTGCTCCCTTTCCTTCGACAATGCGTGCCCTCTCTCTGAAATCCAGCAGGTGAGGGGAGGTGTAGAGCGCGGTTTTGTAGCCCATTGCGGAAAGAGAGGAAGTGAGCATATTGCTGACCGACCCTTTCCCGTTTGTGCCGGCAATGTGTATGGTGCGGTATTGAGTGTGCACAGAGCCGAGGCGGGAGTCAAATTCTTTCATCGCTTCGAGCCCCGGGTGGTAGGCTACCCCGCCTACTGTCTGATAAGAAGGAAACCGATTGAAAAGCCTTTCTATCAGCGCGTTATATTCATCTTCGTTAAATTCTCTATCCATAAAAAAAGTCCATTGCAACATTTGCTGCAATGGACTGCAAAATTAGCAAAATTGTCTGATTATTCAGCCTCCGTAAGCTCTATAATCACGGAGTCCTCCAAGCGGTGCACGCCACCGTCCGGAACATCCTTGTATTTGAGGGAGGCGGAGATGTTTGCTGTAGCCCTATATCTTATGCGAAGAATTTCATCTTTAGTTTCTTCAGTGAGAATATAGCTTTCCTGTATGTTCTGGTGTTCTTTGGCAGTCTGGGAGTGCGTGTAGGTCACAGGGTAGTCTGTACCGCTGATTGTGACAGTTTCTGACTTGGTCTCACACATCGGTTTCCAAGCGGCGCCATCAAATATTTCCAAAGCCCAGAACTTAAGACCGCCGCCAGTTGCGTAAACAGTGGCGCTGAAATCGACTTTCGTCCCGGCAGGAAATGTTTTGCCAAGCTTTACGCTAAACTGCCAGTAGTCGTCCATCCTGCCTCCGGTGATGTTTGGACGTCCCAGGGTGTCAACCCTTTGGAGTATATGCTGATTGGGGTTGTATATGTTTTTGTCCACATTTATGTATCTCAGACGAGCATCCCCTTTTGTGGCTTGGATGTAATGGTTGTGGTCTCCTTCGTCGTATTGAACAATAGAGATGTAGTCTCCAAGAGGTGCCGGCGTGAGGACACCTGTGAAAGTCGGTCCATTGGTGCTGAGGGTGCTGGCGTTGAATTCCCATTTGTAATACGGTGCCCCATCCTCCTCGCCCTCGGGGCTGATGACGTTGCTCTTGCAGCTGACCAGAGAAAGAAGCGCAAGGCAGATTGCGGTAAGTTTCAATGTTTTATCCATTTGGCTGTAAGTTTATTTTCTTATGGAAATAGTCGGCGCTCCTTCAAAGCGGCAGAATCCGCTTAATGGAGTGGCCTGATAGAAGTTGTTGTTCGATGTGAAGTTTGCAGCGGCCCTTAGCCTTATCAGCAGATCGCCGCTTGCGGATTGCTTCAAAGTGTACTCAACCTCAATCTCCTGTGGCGTGTTTTTGTCTCCATTCTGGACGAAATTGTAGGTGACATTTTCCGTTATGGCACCGTCGCCGCTTGTGACTGACTCTGTGCTTGTTTCAAAAAGCGGAGCCCAAGTGTACCCGTCCAAAATTTCAAGAGTCCAGTATTTCAGGCAGGACAGGTTGCCTACAATGTAGAGGTTGTCTATTTTGATGGTCGCGCCCGGGTTCAAACCGTCTTTCAGAGCCAGGTCAAAAAGCCAATAGTCACCTTTCATACATCCGTTGCAGTTAGGGTATCCTTCGCCGGTGAGCCTGCGTCTTGGGAATTTCTCCGTCTCCGTGAACGATGTTTTGTCCACTTGAACGTAGGTGAGTCGGGCGTAAGTCGTGTTTGCCGGGATGTATCTTTTCCCATCGCCCTCAGTCTTGTCAACATCGGCGATGTAATTGTTTTCGTCAGTCTCGCTGTATGCTTTTCCTGTCCAAAGCGGACCGTTAACTCTTTGATTATGAGAGAAGTCCCAAATAGCCGTCGTGGTCTCTTCTTCCTGAGGCTCCGCTGCAGTCGCGACCACAGCAAGTCCGTTAGCGCTGGAAGTGAAGGCGTAGCCAGTGACTTTCACTTTGCGACCGTTGAGGGCGGAGAATCCGAAGTCAGCGGTAGGGTAGAGGATTGTAACAGGAGTTCCCTCTATGTAAACCTTGACAGTCCCGTCTTTGTTTATTCCTCCGGCGATGCCGGTAAAAGACACGAGACTTGGGACTCTTTCTCTGGCGTAAATGCTGAAGATATTATCGGTTATGTCAATCGGTCCATCGGGAGTAAGTTCAGTGTCCTGAATCTCTGAAACTTCGCAGTCACCAATCATTTTGAGTTCTACATAGGAAAGAAGGCCTTCAATCTTTCCCTTTATTGTGGCTTTTTTGCCTATGGGAATATTGGCTGAAGTTGCACCGTAGGTGGTGCCGTCCCAGATGAGGTTGAATTTGAGGGTGGAGGCAATAGCCACAGCATTTTTAACGCATACGCTCTGTCCTATTTCGTACCTGTCAATTGTCCTGAGCGTTACGGTCACAGCGTCCTCGTGCTCTTCGCTTGGCGTTTCCGGACCCGGGGTGACTGAAGGTTCTTTCTGGCAACTTGCAGATACAATGATGGAGAGAATAAATGCTATAATAGTTATTGTCTTTCCTTTATTCATATTTGTGTTATGTCCCGTAACTTTTGTGTTGATAGACTCTTACGATTAAATAAAATTTTGCAAAGTTACATATTTTCTCATAAATGCAAATGTTTTTGGCCTTTAGAATGATAAAAAAGAGAGGATGACTTTTTGGGGTCATCCTCTCTTCTTAACTATTTGTTTTACTCTGGTTTACTCAGCTGGAGTGTAGGTGATGTC
>CAVJRU010000001.1:0-106829 GCA_963652025.1 bacterium | reverse complement strand
CAGAGAATTCCCACTCGGCAAGGCGCTCGGTGACTGGCTGAAGGCCTTCGTCAACTACGGCTGTAGCGATAACGACGATGCCCTGAGCCTCTCCGGTGTAAAAGGCGTAGCCGCTGACTGTTACGTTGTGGCCTTTGAGAGACGAGAAGTTCAGCTCTGAAAGCGGGCACACAATAGATGCAGTGGCCTTTCCTACAGCGAGGCTTACGATTTCGCCATTATCTCCAGAGACACCCTTGATGCTTACGAATGTAACTTCGCTTTCGGTGAAGTCGGAGACATTGTCTGAGGTGATTTCGCGTGGCTCCGGAGTCTGATAGTCGCTGTCAGCGACATCGTATAAGTCGCACTCTGTGATGGCTCCGTATGTGCTCATAACGTTACCGAGCACTCCTTTCACTGTGGCTTTTTTTCCTACAGCGAGTTCAGCGGTGGTGGCGCAGTAGCCAGTGCCGTCGGTGATGAGAGTGAACGTGGTAGTTTTTGCAAGTGACGTGACATTTTTTACGCAAAGGGCATCACCCTGCTTTAGAGTCGCTAACTGACTGAGTGTTACGGTTTTGGCGTTCTCGTAACGGTCGGTCGGGGTCGGTTCAGGCTCTGTGGTCTTGGCCGGCTCTTTCTGGCAGCTTACTCCTGCAAGCAGGACGGCAAGCGCCGAGAGAATGGTTAATGTCTTTTTCATTTTTTATGTGTTTAATGTTTTGTCTTTTACTGTTATGCCGCACGCGGCACACGGTGTAAATTTACGTATTATTCCCCAATTGTCCAATCACTGCTTCGCATTTTCAACGAAGAAATCGCACCAGATCGGGAAATGGTCGGATATGAACGTCGTGCCGTATGAGGCGGAGTCCGCCACGCGGTAGGTGAGCGGAGTGGCGTTCAGGTAGTAGAGGTGGTCAAGGCGCGTCCATTTCGACGAATCCGTATAGAAGCCGTTGTAGGTGGGCTTGTCTTCGGTGCTCTGGGCAAGAGTCCTTGCGCGGTTGAAGTATTCATAGAGGGCTTTCTGGCGCGAGTCGGTCTCGTCGCAGTTGAGGTCGCCTCCGAAAAATACGATTTCTTCGCTCTCGCTCTTTCCGCTATCTGTCTTGTCCTTTATGATGGATTTTATCTGCTTGACGTTGATGGAAGCGTTCATCGCAATCACGTCTCCTTTGCTCGGAGTGACGAAGTGGGTGTCAAAAAGATAAAGAGTCCTGCCGCTTTGTTTGGAGAGAACCTTGAGCCACAGAGTAATCTTGTAAACCTGAGTGCCGTCGCTGTAGGACATTACATCAGGGGTGCTGCTCAGGTAGAATCTTCCCCAGTCTTGCATCTCGAAGCCGTCCTTTTTCAGCATTATCACCTGTCGCGCCCCGTTGTAGAGGAATATGTTCTCGGTGCAGGAGAGAATGTTCACGCCTTCTTTGAGGGTGCTGTTGATTGCAAAGAAGTAGAAGTCGTATTTGTCTGAAAGAGAGGCCTGAAGGTCCTCTAACTGCTCCTGGCGGCACTCCTGCATAAGGACTATGTCGGGTGAGACGTCAGTGAACATATTTACGACGGCAGGTTTTCTCACTCCCTGCCATTCGTGCCCGGCCTCGTCCGTGCTACCGTCGGATTTCCCTCCGATCCTGAGGTTGAAGGACATAACCCTAATCTGAGTGCCTTCAACGTCTTGCTTTGCAGCCTGAACGACTCTCAAAGATACATCTTCCATCCCCTTGGAGGAGAGTATGAGTTCTCCTTCACGTTCGGAGGAGCTGTAGTTCGGAGAGGCTGTAATGGAGAACTTGAAGTTTCCGTTGCCTTTTGAGGCGCTTGCGCTGAGCCAGTCTCCCGTGCTTTGAACGGAAAGTGTCCACTGCACGGAAGCTTCCACCCTAAGGGTCTTTTTGCCTCCGTTGCTGGTGAAATCCGCGCTGGAGAGACTTTCTCCTTCTGAAGAGACTATCCTAAGATAGGGCGAATCTTCTTTCGGGGCCGTAGGGCTGTCTTTCGTGCAGGAAGACAGCGCCACGCCCCAAAGGGAGATAAGCAATAAATTTTTGATGAATCCTTTCATCAGTACTTTTTAATTAAAAACTGAATCTACTCGTCGTAGGCAATCTGAATCTTAGGGCTTCCCTCGATTCGGTGCCATCCGGTTCCAAGTTTAGTCTGGTAAGCATTTGCCGCAGTGAAGTTTTCTGCTGCACGATACCTTATCTGAAGGTTCTCGCTTGTTGATGATGCAAGGGTGTAACTTACGCTTATGTCGTCACTTGCGTTATTGCTCTGAGCGAAATTGTAGGTTACTGTCGCCTTGTTGTTTCCGTTTGCGCTAGTGATTTCCTCTGTGACGGTTTCCGTCATCGGAGTCCATTCTCCACCGTCGAATATTTCAAGCACCCAGTATTTGAGCCCGCTTCCGCTCGCCTTTGTCGTCATTGTGATGGAGACTGTGGAACCGGCAGCGTAGGTCTTGTTGAGGTTTACGTCAAACAGCCAGTAGTCTCCTTTCCATCCACCATTCGTGTTAGGGGCACCGCCGGATGTAAGCCTCCTGGCTGGGCAACTTTCATTGCCGCCTGAAATCTTGGTCTTGTCCACATTGATGTATTTGATCTTTGCGTCTCCGACATTGGCAGCGATGTACTTGCCTCCGTCTCCCTCTTTCTTATCCGCATCTGAAATGGCGTCCTCTACATCTCCTGTGAAGGTGAGGGCATTCTCGTCTTTGTGGTCCGCGAACTTCCACTGTGCGACAAGGTCCTGTGCGCGGGTCATTCCTTCGTCGGTGACAGTCTTGGCAACTAGGGCTACCGTGGAGTCGGTGTCGCGGAATGCGTAGCCTTCAAGGAGTACCTTGTGGTTGGTGAGTTTCGCGAAATTGAAATCCGATGACGGGAAAAGTACGGAAACCTTGTTTTGCTGTTCGGAGACTTTGACCGTGACGGTTTCGTTTCCGGGAACGGTGGAAACTCCCTCTACGCTGACGTATTTGCCGTTATTCTCTGATGTGAAATCATCAAGCGCGGCAGTGATGTCCTCTGCAGTGGCCGGGTATTCGTCACCTCTTTCCGGGTCGAGGACGTCAGCTTCGCTGATGAGCGTGATACCGTAAACAGTGGTCTTCATTCCCTTCACCGTGGCCTTCTCCTTAAGGGAAAGAGGGGCGTCAGTGAGGGCAAAGCCGTCCCCGTCGGTGATGAGAAGGTATTTCGAGGTCTCGAGGATGGCTGTGGCGTTCTTGATGCTGACGGTGGTGCTGTCTTTTGTCGCGTCTACATTCGCAAGAGTGTAAACCTGTGCGTCTTTGTAGCGGTCGCCGGCCTGTTTGATTGTGAGGGTGGCCTTGCTGGAGAGCCTTGCTCCGCCGATGACGATTTTTCCTTCACGAGGAAGGTCCACAACGTCTCCGTCAAGGTTGTCTGAGATGCTGATAGTTACGAGAGTTTCACCTGCTCCGCCAGAAAGAGGGGAGATACTGGCCCACTCGGGGTATTCCGTTATGGTCCACTCGCCGTCCGAGATGACGCTCAAGGTGGCGTCGTCCACGTCTTTTGCAGCGACTTCGAGAGTCTCGTAGTCCAGAAGTGTCGCTTTGGCCTTGCCGCCCTGCTCCTTCTGACAGGCGGCCAGGCCCAGAAGAAGGGTGGCTCCTGCCGCCGCAATTCTTAATATATTTTTCCGTGTCATAATCATTCGCAAATATACAACAAATTAGAAGTTAAGTCCGTCGTTCCAACCAGGGTTCTGGGTGAGGTTGTGGTTGAGGGAACGCTCGTTGATAGGAACCGGGTAGAGGTAGTCCCTGCCTTCGTCGAAGACGTGGGAGATTCCGCTCACCGCGTCGATGTATCCTGAGGTCCCGCCTGTGAGGATAATGTCCTTTCCGACTTCAAGCACGTACTTGGCGCTTGTGGAAGGCTTGGAACCGCTGTAAAGGCAGTATTCTTTCGCTCCGTCCCCGTCGAGGTCATATTCGCCGAGTCCCGGGAAATACATTCCGTAGAAGTTCTGCTCCAGACATTTGCCTTCTTTCCATCTCATAAGGTCGAGGTAGCGCTGGCTGCTTTCCTGAACGAGCTCGATGGTCCTTTCGCGACGGATTTCGAGGATGACTCCCTTGTTCGCCCCGGTGACGTTCCTGTAGCCGCCTTCTGAGCCGCTGAGGTACGGGTCAGGGTTGGCGTTCGCAGATGCGAGGTTTATGTTCGGCATACCGACTCTGTCGCGGATGAGTTTTACGGACTTGTCGAGGTCGCCCTGAGTGATGGTGCCAAGTTCCGCTTTTGCCTCGGCATAGATGAGGAGGATTTCAGCGTAGCGGATGATAGGCATATCATTGTAGGAACGGTCTGCGCTGTCTGCTCCGGCATCGGCATCCATCAAGTATTTGATTGTTTGATAGGCTGTTACGCTGCTGGTATAAACCGGACCGTCAAGATTTGCTGTCTTGTTCCCCGGGCGCTTGTATCCGGGGGTGCGCATTGTCTGCGCCATACGAGGGTCTCTGTTCCGGGTCTCCTCGGCGAAGGTCATCGTCTGCCATCCGGCCTGGTCGGTGAATCGGGAGCCGTCCTTCATAAGGTAGGTGTTGACGAACTTCTTCGTGAAGCCTGCGCGGCCCTTTGAAGACTGGGTGCCGTAGCAGGTGGCATCGTGGAAGAGGTTGAGGGATTTGTCGTAGTCTACGGCAAGAATCGTTTCACCTTCAATCGCATCGGTGGACCTGAAGTAGTTCACGTAATCCTCGTTCGGCTTCCCGGTGGAGTAGATGGAGTATTTGCCGCTGTTCATAATCTCCTCTGCCGCATCGGCTGCGAGGGCGAGGTAGTAGGCGGCGTCGTGGCCGGAGCCTGTCGTGTCCTTGTACTCGTGGTACTTGCGGAAGGTTCCCTCGAAAAGGCAGAAACGTGCCTTGAGGGCGAGTGCAGTGTATTTGTTGATGCGGTAGAGTGACGAGGTCTCCGGAAGGTGGACTATCGCGGAGTCAACGTCTTCTATCATATGGGTGAGGACTACTTCGCGGGAGTCCCTCGGAGCCTGAAGGTCCGGGTCCTTGTCTGTGAGAACGTGGTCGTACCACGGGTAGTCGCCGAAGATGCGGACTTTACTGTAGTAGTACCAAGCTCTGAAGAACTTGCCGACTGCGATGTATTCCTCTGCTGCGTCCTTGTCTTCACAGTTAGGAGCGTATTCTATGAGGGTGTTTATCTTTCTCAGCCAGGTGAAATTCCATCCTCCGCCGCTGTTGGGCACGTTGCGGTTGTTGCCGCCGCGGATGATGTCTGAAAGTGTACTTTCGATTATCACATCGCTCTGGTTGCGGTGGAAAGTTCCGCTGAACGCCGTGCTGTAGAAAGAGTTGGAGAACATCTTGAGGTCGGTCTCCGTCTTGAAGTAGGAATCAACGGTAAGTTGTGACTCCGGGGTCTTGTTCAGCCAGTCGTCGCAGGAAGTGAGGCTGAGGGCTGCGCAGAGCAGAAGGAGTATATTCTTTACTGTATTTTTCATCTTTTCTGTTTCTTTTTAGTTGAACTCTACGCTTTAGAATGTGATTTCGACTCCGAACATATGGGTCTTCTGCCAAGGGTAGAAGCCGTTGCTGCCTGAACTGTTGCTTGGGTATGCCGCCTCAGGGTCGATGTATTTGGTGACCTTCTTAAGCGGTGACCAGTAGCAGATGTTCTCTCCCGAGTAGTAAACGCGGAGTTTCTCGATGCAGATTTTGCGGGTCCACTTCTTTGGAAGGGTGTAGCCCACAGAGAGGTTCTTGAAACGCAGATAGCGGATGTTCTGGAGGTAGCGTGTGTTGGTCATAGTGAGCTCTCGGCCGGAACCTACGCCTGCAACATATCCTCTCGGGCGAGGGAAGTATGCGTTAGGATTGTCCTCGCTCCAGACATTGTCCATATAGTTCTTCGGAAGATATGAAACATACGGACGGCAGTAAGGGCCCCAGAATGCCATATTCTCGTTTCCAGGATACCAGTAGCGATTTCCTGTTCCCTCGAATACCGCATTCACGTCAAAGCCGTACCAGTCGAAGCCGAGGTTGAATCCGTAGCGGAGCTTGGCGCGGGAGTTACCGATGATTTTGCGGTCTCCGGGGTTGTCCACTGTGTTGGCGCCTACGCTGATTTTGCCGTCGCCGTCAATGTCGACGTAACGAAGGTCTCCGGCTTTCCATCCGCCGGTGAGGTAGGTGGAGCAGAAGGACTGGTCAACCTTTGAAGTGTACTCGGCAGCTTCCTCGTCGCTTGCGAAGAGGCCGTCAACGACATATCCCCAGATTTCGCCGATTTCCTGTCCGACGTAGTAGTCCTTGGCGAAGGAGCGCTCAGGGTTGTCGTACTTGGTGATGTAGGTGCCGCTGTAGCTCATATTCGCTCCGACGTGGTAGTGGAAGGTGTCGCCGGCGAGTTTGAACCCGTCTTTCCAGGTGCCCTGCATCTCGAATCCGCGGGTGCTCAGGTCAGCGGCGTTTGCCTTAGGAGAGTCAGCTCCATAGGCTGCCGGGAGAGCCACTCCGTCGGTAAGCATCCCGGTGGTGTTGCGGATGAAACCCTCCACGGTGTAGTCGAGCTTGCCGCCGAGGAAAGTAATGTCCAATCCCACGTTTGCCTGCTTTGCAACCTCCCAGGTGAGGTCCGTTGAGTTCGGACTTGAAAGGTAGGAGTACTTCGGAAGAGCTGTGCTCTCCTTGAATGAGTACGAGAGTGCTTTGATACCTACTGTCTGAAGGTAGGCGTAGTTGGAAACGTTCTGGTTTCCGAGCTGACCGTAGGATGCGCGGAGTTTGAGGTTGCTTACAATGCGCTTTGCAGGAGCGAAGAACGGCTCTTCGGAGATTCTCCATCCGATGGACCCGGATGGGAAGAAACCCCAGCGGTGTCCCTTTGCAAAACGGGAAGTTCCGTCGTAACGGCCTGAAATCTCCAGAAGGTAACGCTCCTTGTAATTGTAGTTGACCCTGCCGAAGATACCCTGGAGCGCGTATGAAGACTGTCCTCCTCCAACGCTGGTGATTACGTTTCCGGACTCGTCCTCACCCACGAGGTCAAGGTCGGAGAGGTTGCGGGTGATAAGATTCTGACCCGTTGCGGTCACGTCCTTTGAAGAACGCGCCTCGAAGTTGTAACCGAGGGTCGCGGTGAGGTGATGCGCCTTGCCGAATGTGTTGTCGTAGGTGGCATACACGTTAGCGGAGTGGTAGTTCACGGTGTTCACCACTTCACTCATCTTGTCGGCGTAGTTGCTGGCATCGGAGAATTCGATGAGCTCGCCCGGGTACTGCGAATAGGTGAATCCTGTGCGGCGGTAGGTCGGTAGGTGTTGCGGCTCTGATAGGTCCTGTAGGTGTAGTTTGCCTTGATTTCAAGACCCTTTACAGGCTTTATCGTGAGTTCTGCGGTGTTGGTGAAGTCTGAACGGCGGCGGATGTTGACGTTGTTGTTTTCGTTCATCACGATATGGCGGCCGTTGTTCACCTGGTAGCTGGTCCAGCTTGTCTTGTAAACCCAGGTCCCGTCAGGGTTCTGAGGCGTGAAGCAGGCGAGGGCGTGGCGTGCACCGGATGCGAAGGTGTCCTCAGGGTCGGTGATGCCGGCGTAGGAGTAGTTCGTTCCGTAGTAGGTGGTGTTGTTGCTGAACTTCATCCATTTGTTGATAGGGAAGTCCACCTTGGCGCGGAGATTATACTTCTGATAGATGTCAGGGTTAATCTTCATAACTCCCTGCTGACGGTCGTATGCACCTGAGACGTAGTATTTTACGCCCTTCACTCCGCCGCTGAGGGAAACGGAGTGCTGCTGAACCGGGTGAGTGTCGCTGTAGAGGTAGTGATACCAGTCGAAGTTGCCGTAATAGACATACTGGTCACGTCCGTCGCGGTTCTGCACTGTGACCCAAGGCCTGTCGGGGTTCTCGGTCTTGTCGTTTACGCGAAGAAGGAGCTGACGCATATCCTCGTCGTTGTATTTTACGTATTTGTCTCCGGGGGAGTAGGCGCTCCAGAAGAGGTTGTTTACGTAAACAGACCAGTAACCTGTTGTCTCATAATCTGTTGATGTGGTGTTTGACTCCCAGCCCCATCTTCCGGAGTAGCGCACCGTGGCTTTGCCGTCGGAGTCTTTTCCCGACTTGGTGGTGACGAGAATCACACCGAAGGCCGCTCTCGCTCCATAGACCGCAGCGGCAGCCGCGTCCTTTATGACTGAGATGGACTCCACATCGTCGGCGTTAACCCTGTCGAGGTCTCCTATCGCGCCGTCAATCAGGACGATAGGCTCTGCGCCGTTGATGGAAGTATAGCCTCGGATGTTAATCTCGGGACTGCTTCCCGGCGCACCGGCGGAGGTGGTGATATTAAGTCCAGGCACTGAGCCCTGAAGCATCGTGGCGAGAGAGTGGGCCGGACGGTTTTCGAGTGACTCGGTGTCCACGGTGGAGATTGCACCGGTGAGGTTCACTTTTTTCTGCACGCCGTAACCCACGACGACCGTCTCGTTCAGCACCAGGTTATCTTCCTTGAGGATGACCTGAACCCGGTCCTGTGTGGAAGGAACCTGGACGGTCTGTGTGGAATAGCCGAGGATGGAAACGGAAAGCGTTGTGCTTTTCCCGGAAGGAACACTGATGGTGAAGCTTCCGTCATCGCCGGTCATCACGCCGTTCGATGTGCCTTCGACTATCACAGCGGCACCCGGCACTCCGACGGAAGTCTCGTCGAGCACGGTACCTTTGATTGTCCTCTGCTGGGCAGAAAGCGAAAGGGCTGTGCCGGCAGCGAGAAAGGCTGTAATCAATAGCTTGGTTATTCGATTCATAACTATTTGAATTATTTGATTTTATATTTTTTTAAAATTTTCAGGAATTTCTTTTCTATTCCTTCGGCCCACAGCCTGTATCCGTATTCGTCCGGATGCACTCCGTCAACGCTGTGAAGGGAACTGCCGTCTGAGGCGGATGGTGTAATGAAATAGACGTTTTTGTATTTTTTCATAACTTCCACCATCAGCGAGTCGGAAACCTGCCTTTTTGCCGCCTCTTCCTTTTCAACGTCTGTGCGGAAGTTGCGTTCTTCTCTTCGGAGGGTCCTCTGGAAGATTATCGGGATGTCGGGATGCGCCAGAGCAACGCGGTCTATAAAAGGCATAAGCCTTTCCTCAATCGTTTTTGCTGAAGGGTTTGAGAACGCGTCAAGAAGAATCGCGTCCACGTCGGCCTCGGCAAGAACGTCTGCAAAGTAGCTCTGGAGTTTGCTGTGTCCGGAGCATCCAAGGCTCAGGAGCTGAATCCCGGTGTTTCGCGTAAGTTGTGCCGGATAGGTCATTCCGCTGCGGCAGCATCCTGCCCCGTGGGTGTAGGACGAGCCGAAGACTGCGACGCGGTGCCTGAAAGGGGACGGGGCGGCCTCTATGCTGCTTCCCATCTCGACACCTATTTCAAGTTTTTCAAGAACAGAGTAGAGCGGGAGGTAGAGCAGGAATTCTTTCTCAGTAGGCTCCATCCCGCTTGCAAGGGTGGTCGTGAGCGTTTTTCCTTCTTTCTGGCTCAGACCTGCGTCAGCGAACACCCATTGGTCCCCCTTGTGAACATAGAGGTCAAAGCCGTATGCCGCGATTGGGGTGGTGGAGACCTTCGCCTGGCGGTCTTCGTAGGTGGCGCGAACGGCGATGGACGGGCTGTTGGAGCGGAAGACGAGGGCGATTCCGCTGCTCTGGCGGACAAGCAGATTCTCATCCGGGTCAAAGCCTTTGAATCGGACGGTGTCAATCCTGTTCCACGGACAAGGGGTGTCCGGGAAAAGTTTCCCGATGACGGTGAGATTTTCGCCCGGAGTCCAGTCGTATTCTTTTGCCGGGAAGGCTGCAGGACGCTTGAGGGTCTGCTTGTAGAGCACTTTCCCTTCCGCCGAGCGGACCCGGACTGTGATTGTCGATTTTGCAGAAGATGCTTTTGCGCTGAAGAAGTGGTGGTTGGTGATTTTGTACTGCCCCGGGGCGACTCCATTTGAGTTTTCCCAAGCCGGGAGATAATACGAAAGATTGAAAAGAGGGTCTTCCCACTTTACTTTCTTCACTTTCAGCTTCTTGCCGTTTTCGAGAATTTCCACCGTTTCGCCCGGTTTCCACATCCAGTAGTTCACCGCGACGACATTCGTGAATTTTTCGTCAGCGTAGTCTGTCCTTTCGGGGAAGACGTCAATTTGCTTGCGGATGTGCCGGTCGATGGAGTAGCGCTCGCGGACGGAGTTCAGGTCATAAATTCTCATAACCTTTTCTCCGTAAAGGTGTGTGTGCCAGGAGGTTTGCTCGCCTTCGGAGGTGAAGCTTACTTTCAGCGTTCCGCCGTCTTCACCCTCTATGCCGAGAAGGCGGTTCGGGGCGCTCTCCCACATATCTCCGGAGAATGCGCAGAGAACCTGATTGGTGAATCCCGGCCACTTTTCGTTCTGAATGTACTGCATCCTGTGCAGGTGACCGGAGTACACCATCGTGTCTCCGAACTTTTGCAGAGCAGAGCAAAGCCGTGTCATCTGCTCTTCGGGGAAGGTGGTTCCTGTGCCGCCGTCCTTAAGGACAGGGGCGTGGGTGCAGAGAATAACCTTCTTGCCTTCCGGGACAAGTGAGAGGTCCTTCTCTATCCAGTCCATCTCCTCCTCCGTGAAGCCGGCTTTGTAGTTTATCGAACCTTTGGAGCCCACCGGCCACGGTTTTTTGTGGACTGTGGGGTCGTTGATGTAGATTATGTCGTCGGCGAAAATCCAGTGCTCGCCTCCAATCTCGACGGAGTAGTATTCCGGCCCGAGGACGCGGCGGTAAATCGCTCCGGCGTCGTAGTCGGTGTTGTCAGAAAGGACTGCGCAGTCGTTGTCGTGGTTGCCGGGGATGCTGTACATCAGGGTCTTGTCTCCGCCCCTCAGAAATTCATTGTAGGCGTCCTCAAGGCCGAAATTGAACTCGTACCAATATCTTTCGTGCGAAATGTCGCCGAGGTTGAAGGCATAGACAGGTCCCTTAGCAGAGGCCTCTTCCGCGAGGGCGTTGAAGGCTGGCAGGGCTTTGCGGCGGAAAGTTTCGATGTCGGGCTTGCGGGTGGAACCGCAAAGGTGCACGTCCGTTAGGAAAAGCACGGTGTAGCTGCTCTGGTCTTGCTTCTGGAGGAAGAAGTTATGCGTCTCGTCTTCCGACGTCTTCTTGTCCAGAGCGGCCCAGAAGGCAGGTTTTATTCCGTCGATGCTTTCAGGAACATATCCCGAAGGGGGAGTGATGTACACAAGTCCGTAGGATTTGTCGCTCCGGAGGGTGTAAGTTCCATCGTTAGAAGTGGTTACGATGTCCCGTCCGTCCGTTACCTTGACTCCCGCAACAGGCTGTCCCCCGCAGGTTACCTTTCCCCGAAGAAGCGAGGTCGCCGCAAGGGGGAACGCAACCCCCATTGAAAGCAAGGTCGCTGCAGCAAACTTTATAATTTTCTTCAATTCCATTCTCTATTCGTGCTTATCCAACTCTTTGAGAGTATATCGGACTTATCTTTGTTTTCGCATACTCTTTTACCGGAGCTGCCGGTAAATTGTGCGCCCTGCGATGATTGTCCTCCTTATATTTATGTTGTCGTCAAAAACGACGATGTCGGCGTCTTTCCCCGCTTCGAGGGAACCTTTCGTGGAGAATACCCCCATCACCTTGGCCGGGTTTACGGTAATCATTTTGACTGCCTCAGGAATGCTGCATCCGCCAAGAGTGACCATCGTGCGCACAAGACGGTCTGTCGTGGCTACGCTTCCGGCGAAGGCGCTGCGGTCCAGAAGTTTTGCAACTCCGTCTTCCACAATGACCTCCTGCCCGTCGGCAAGCCCCCCGAGGATGCTCGGCCCCTCCGGCATTCCGGCGGCTCTCATTGAGTCCGTGACTAGGCTGATGCGGTCCGACCCCTTGATTTTGAGCACCAGGTGCAGAAGGTCGGCGGGGACGTGTATGCCGTCGGCGATGATTTCAATCTTCATCCCGTCCTCGTAGTAGCCGAATTCTATCACGCCGGCGTAGCGATAGGCGTTGCGGCGGGAAATCGTGCTCATACAGGAGTAGAAGTGGGTCATCATCGTGGCGCCGGACTTGAATGCCCTCTCGCAGTCTTCGAATGTGGCGTCGGTGTGTCCGATGGAGGCTACGATGCCTCTTTTCTGGAGTTCTGCGGCGAATTTGTCCGCTCCCTCAAGCTCCGGGGCGAAACTCCAGCGGGCGATTGCAGGGCAGCGGTCAAGGATTTCGTTGTATTCTTCCGGGCTCGGGTTGCGAAGATAGCGCGGGTCCTGTGCTCCGGCATATTTCGGGCTGAAATAAGGACCCTCCAGGTGCATTCCTCCAAACTGCGCGCCCTCGGTGTTCAGTGCGCAGGCCTTCTTGTAGGTCTCGAACGAGGCGAAAAGAAGTTCGTTCGTGCTGGTGAGGGTGGTGGGGTAGAGGAGAGTGGTGCCGTGGACAGCGTGCATACGGGCTGCCGTAAGAAACGCCTCCACCGTGCCGTCCATAAAGTCACATCCTCCGGCTCCGTGGGTGTGCATATCGATGAATCCGGCGCTGACATAATTTCCTTCGCAATCAATCTTTTCGGAGTCCGAAGGAGCTTTGTCAGCGATGCCTTTTATCTTGCCGTCTTCCAGAACGAGGGCTTTTCCCAAGAGGATTTGCCCGTTCGAAGCGATTATTTTGCCGTTTATAAGTGAGGTTTTCATAATTTACTTTTTAGTCCAGTGCTCAATTTTATAACCGTAAACTGCGTAGAAAATCATATACGCGAAGCACGGCAGAAGCAGCCAGTAGGCGCCCTGGAGACCTATGTGGTCGGAAACATATCCGTAAAGGAGCGGAAGAACGGCGTTGCCGCACAGAGCCATCACCAGAAGTGCCGACCCGAGGCTTGTCCACCTTCCGAGATTCTTTATCGCCAGTGGCCATATTCCCGCATAAATCAGCGAATTAGGCACTCCCAGTAGAACAATCGCCCAGATGGATGCCTTGGCGGGCAGAATGAGGGCGAGCGCAGAGAGAACCAGTCCTGTAATGGTGCAGACCACGAGGGATTTCTGCTGGCTGATGTATTTTGGAATGAAAACAACTCCGAGAAGATAACCCACCAGGATGCAGCCGAGAGTGTAGGACGGGAAGACCTTTGCGGCGGCGAAGTCGTAGCCGAGGCTCTGCGCGTAGGAAATTATGGTGCTTACGGAAATCTGCTGGCTGCCCAGGTGGCAGAAAAGCGCGAGAACTCCGAGCACAAGGTAGGGGTAGCTGAGGATGGATTTCCGATCAGATGTGCTCCCGTCTGAGGAGGTGTTTGCCTCGTTCGGGTTGATGTCCTTCATCGGGGACTTGTAGAACAGCACTCCGAATACAAAGAGAAGCACCGCCAGAACTACGTAAGGGACAATCACTCCCTGAATCATCTGGTCGAGGGCGGCTTCCTTGGCGGCTCCGGTGAGCGTCCCGGCCTCGACTGCGTCCATAATGGCCTTGTCCTCCGGGCGGATTACCAGGGCTGCGAAAACAAGCGGGGCAAGAATCCCGGCGAGCTTGTTGCAGATGCCCATAATGCTGATTCTCTTAGCAGCGCTCTCGTAGGGGCCGATAATCGTAACGAAAGGATTTGCAACGGACTGGAGGATTGCGAGCGAAGTTCCGATGGTGAAAAGGGCGAGAAGGAACATCCCGTAGGTCCTTGTGAGGGCTGCAGGCCAGAAAAGAAGCGCTCCCGCTGCCATAATCCACAGACCGATGGTCGCCCCTTTCTTGTAGCCGGTCTTTTTCAGAAGGAACGACGCGGGGATTGTCATCACGAGGTAGGCGATGTAGAAGGCGAAGGTCACCAGGTAGGTCTGCACTCCGCTTTTGAGCTCACAGGCAATCTTGAAATACGGGACAAGTATGGAATTTACCCACGATACGAGTCCGAAGATGAAAAACAGGGCTCCGAGCATCGCGAGGGAAAAGATGTACCCTTTGCGAGACTCGCTTTTGTCGGAATTATTCACTGATGTGCTCATAGTTATGCAGTTACACGTGTTTTCATATCTTAAAATTCTCTTGGGAAGGATATGCTTTCCCCCGAAGATAATTTCAGTGTTACAAAGTAAATAATTTGCCGACACCAAAGTGCGTAAATAATCGTCAAGAATTCTTCAAAACCCGTCATTGGAAGTTGCTGTATCTTCAATTTTTGTTTAATTTTGCCATCGTTTGTCATAAAGGGGCTGTGCTGCTGTGCACCGCCTTTGGGCGGCAAAAGTACTGAGATTGCGTATATGGAAAATAACAATGTTGTTAAAATCTTGTTGCTGACGGATTTCTCGAGCGGGTACAGCCGTGACCTTCTTCGCGGTATTGTGAACTACTCCAAGACTCGGCAGGGCTGGGCATTTTATCGTATGCCGGCATATTACAGGATGATGCACGGCGACAAGGAGATAATACGCTGGGCGAAAAAATGGAAGGTGGATGCGATTGTGGCTCAGATAAACGACATTGACGTCAAGGCGCTCTCTGCAATGAAAATTCCCATCATAGTTCAGAACTATAAGGACAGAATTCCCGGCGTGTGCAATCTGACGGGAGATTATGTGGGGACCGGCAGGGTCGCTGCGGAGTATTTTATGAGCCTGGGTTACAAATCGTTCGCATATTACGGAATCCGGGAGTCAGTCTGGTCAAGGGAGCGTTTCGAGGGGTATGAGGCGAGGCTCCGGGAAAGCGGGTTCAGTGTGGATGCATATTTTGAAAAATCCGGCAAGGGAGACAGTTGGGCGCAGGATTTTGACAAAATAGGGAAGTGGTTGAAGACTCTCCCTGCAAATACCGCAATCTTCTGCTGCGACGACCATTATGCCCTCCACGTCACGGAGACCTGCCGCATCTGCGAAATCTCTGTCCCTGAGACACTTGCTGTGCTCGGAGTGGACAACGACGATATGATTTGCAATATCTCCAATCCGACTCTTTCATCCATCGTGGTGGACGCCGTGAGTGGCGGATATAGGGCGGGGGAAATGCTGGATTCTCTCATCTCGGGGACCGTATCGAATCCGGAGAATATCATTCTGCCGCCGCTAAGGGTGGTTCCGCGCGGCTCGACGAAAAAGTATGCAGTGCAGGACAAGTATGTTCGCAAGGTGATTTCCTACATCGAGGAGCATTATGCTGATGCTCTGTCGGTTACGGATCTTCTGGAACTGGTCCCGCTCTCCCGGAGGGTGTTCGAGCGCCGTTTCAAATCTGACACCGGTACGACGATTTATCAGTTCCTGCAGAATCTCCGTATCGAGAAGTTCGCCTCGCTGCTGCTTGAGAGCGAGCGTTCCGTGGAGGATGTGGCGATTGCCTGCGGATTTGCGGACGCCCGCAATGTCTCCAGGGTGTTCTATGCGTATAAGGGTATGACCCCGACGGAATTTCGGAAAAAGGGCTAGCAGGGGGAGGGATGCTTCGCTTTTGGGGGCACACTTATTTCTTTTTTTTGCAATTTTTCCGGAAAAATGTACCTTTGCGGCCGATTTAGTGGTTTTTGTTTAATTAATCGCGGCCGGTGACGTCTTTTTGATGTTTTTATAGACGTTTTATTGATGGTTATTGTGGGCCGCACAGCAGTTCTTTTATGAAATACTCAAGGGTATTCCGTCCCAAATTTTTCCATCTTTTCCAGAAGGGACGCTACAGCAAGGAGAGATTCGTCTCCGACCTCATCGCGGGAGTTATCGTGGGCATCATCGCCCTCCCGCTCGCAATCGCATTCGGTATCGCTAGCGGCGTGTCTCCGCAGCAGGGTCTTATCACTGCGATAGTTGCAGGTTTCCTCGTTTCAGTTTTCGGCGGTTCACGCTTTCTAATCGGCGGTCCTACGGGCGCATTCATCGTCATCGTTGCGGGAATTGTCTCGCAGTACGGTATGGCGGGTCTTACGATTGCCACCATTATGGCCGGAGTCATTCTCGTCGTGATGGGTTTCTGCCGCCTGGGAACAGTCTTCCGCTTCATCCCTTATCCTATCGTTGTGGGATTCACCAGCGGTATCGCCCTTACGATTTTCTCCACACAGATGAAGGACTTTTTCGGGCTTACGAATGTCAGTGTACCGTCAGGATTCATTCCGGAGTGGATATGCTACTTCCAGAATATAGGCAACATAAACTGGGTTGAGACGGCCCTGAGCGTGGGCTGCCTTGCGGCGATTATTCTTTGGAACCGTTTCGGACCGAAGAAAATCCCAGGTTCTCTCATCGCTCTTCTCCTTGGCACGGCAGTTTCTGTCTGCCTGGATAAATTCTGCGGAGTGGAGTTCGCCACCATCGGCAGCAAATTCCCGGAGCTTGCGAACGGTCTTCCTATGCCGAAACCGACGATGCCTCACCTTACGTTTGACGACGTGAAGAACCTCGTTTCACCGGCATTTACCATTGCAATCCTTTGTGCGATAGAGTCTTTGCTCGCAGCGATGGTCGCAGACGGCGTGACGGGAAAGCAGCACGACTCCAACACCGAACTCATCGGTCAGGGTATAGCGAACATCATAACTCCGCTTTTCGGAGGCATCCCGGCAACAGGCGCGCTAGCCCGTACGATGGCAAGCATCAACAACGGTGCAAGGACCTCCGTGGCCGGCATCGTCCACGCAGTTGTTCTGCTCCTTATCTACCTCTTCCTGATGCCGTACGCGGTGTACATTCCGCTTGCCTGCCTTGCCTCAATCCTCGTGATGGTGGCCTACAATATGAGCGAGTGGAGAACCTTCCGCTACCTTCTCAAGGGTGACGCCCCGGAGATTGCGGTGCTTCTGATTACATTCTTCCTCACTGTGATTGTGGACCTTACGGTGGCAATCGAGGTGGGTGTGCTCCTTTCCATCGTTATGTTCGTACGCCGTATGATGCAGTCTTCAAGCATCGAGGTCCTCGACCAGGCAAAGCTCGCGGCAACTGAAGATGACGAAAAGGAATCTCTCGAAGACACTGAGTATCTCGACATCAACAAGGGCGTGGAGGTGTATGAAATCAACGGTCCATATTTCTTCGGTCTCGCAACCCGTTCAGAGGAGTTCGAACAGAGGAAAAACTCCGACACCTGCGTGAGAATCATAAGGATGAGAAAGGTGCCTTTCATTGACTCAACGGGCGTGAAGAACCTTCGCAACATCTGCGATATGGCCAAAAAGAGAGGAGTGAAAGTAATCCTCTCCGGCGTCCAGCCCCGTGTGATGCACACTCTGGAGAAGTTCGGCGTGGACAAGGAACTCGGAAGAGAGAACATCTACGACCACATCATCCCGGCCCTCGCCGCGGCAAATGCCATTGCTCAGCAGCGAAATAAATAAAAAACAGAGCAGGACAGCGTCCTGCTCTGTTTTTTTATATGGCGGGAGTAAAGTTTATATGAAAGATGTTATGCCGGTATGACGGTGTAGTTTCCTGTTGAGGCAGAGGGGAGATAGATGGTGCCGTCGGATTCGTTCACGGAGAATTTCCCTATTGTCTTGCCGTTTTTGCGGACAATCCACTCACCTTTGTCTAAACCGGTGAACAGGAGTTTGAATTTCTTGCATTTATGCTTTTTGACATACTGGGAAGAAAGCTCAAAGCTATAACCTTTAGAGGTCCTTCCGCAGTCATTGCTGAAAACTACGCCCCTATTTCCCACAAGTGCTCCTTCTGCCCCTTCTCCGCAAATGCGTGAGACTGGAAGGTCTTTTTTGAGCCCTCTGTCTGAGACTTGAATTACATTGAGAAAACAGTCTTCCTGATTTGGGCTAACGGGGCTGAGTTCGACTCTCCAAGCACCCCTCTCGTTGCACGGGTCCGGACGGGTGGTCGCGAAATTGGGATAATTCTCTCCGAATACATAAAATTCCTTTCCCGCTCCGCCAACCTTCTCAATAGAAAGATTGTCCGCTTCTGGCAGAAGCACATTGCAGCGCAGGCGTCCGCTGTCACCGTTTTTGGTGCGCGTAATCGTGAAATACGTCTTGGAGAGCTGCGGTTCTTCAATGCTGTGGAGAAGCCAGTACTTCTTAAAAGACGGGTCGGAAGAGCGTACTCTGTCGTAAACTACCATCGCTGCCGGGACGTCATCCGAGTCTGTTTTCATATTCAGAAACACAAAACTTCTTCGTGCGCACTCAACCTTGCTACTGTAGGCTTTGGAAATGTCCCCTTGTAGCAGTGTCCATTCAGGTTTCTGCGCCTCCGGGCCAAATCCGTGGGCGAGTACCTCACCTACAGTGTAATCTTCGCTGAGAAGGTCGGAGAAACTCCTGCAGCTTTCCCACCTGTCTCCCGGCATCCTCTGTCCGCCGTCGTTGCGAGCGAACTCTGTCTTGTCCGCCCCGCCGTAGTTCCAGCAGGCGAAAACTTCATTAGGGTCATAGACCAGAAGAGAGTTGTGCGCGATGGTTCTTTTGAAGTAATTTTTGTTGTGGGGACTATTGTAGCCTCCGGCCGAGCCCTGGTAGGAACCGGAGTCGATAGCGAGCGGCCCGCGATAATAGATTTGGAACGAGCCGGCATCCAGGTGCTGATGATTTCCGAAATAATGTTCTCCTATTTTCATCTCCGCCATTGCGCAGTCATCGTCCCAGCCGGTCCTGGAAATCATCCACCCGAAAGGCGTTCCGCTGTACCTGGAGAGAGGGAGACCTTCGGGAGATTTACCTTTCAGAGAGAAATCTCTCCAGAGCAGTTCAAGGATAAGCATATGCGTTTCAACACTCGGTTTCCTCTCGAACTCATACATCAGCAGAGGGTCTTTCCAATAACTTGCCGCCAGCATCGCAGGCATCGCATACGACTGAGGATTAGTTCTTTTTGCCGGGTTTACATCGCCGGCGGGGAGAACCTGACCGTCAGGACGGCGGCGGTAGATGAAATCATAGAGTACGAATCGCTGTTCCGGGGAATATATCTGTCCTGCGCCCATCCTGTCAAAAATCCACAGGGAATTGAGGTCATTAAGATAACGTACTGTTACATAGCCTGTTCCCTGATGATAATTGTGCCCCTCATAGATGTAGTTGCGCACAGGGACGTAGTCTGAGAAAATCATCTCGGCGACATATTCGTACATTTGGGGATATTCATCGTAAATAGCGATGCCGCAGGAAAGCATATCCCGAAGAATCATCCACTCGGAACCGTGTCCGGTGACGCTCTCGTTCCTTTTCGGCGGGTAGTGACATTCCATCGTGCCGGCTATGCGTATGAATTCCCTGATGTATTCTTCCTTCTGCTCCCGGCTCATCCTGTCGTAGCACCAGTCATAGACAATAGCTCCGACCATAAGCATCGACCCGCTTGCCCTTGACAGGTCGTTTTTTGTCCCGAAGTTCGTGGTTTTCAGAGTGTCAAGCATAGATGCTATGGCTCTGTCCGCACAGAGTTTGTTGCCACTGGTGAGATATTCAAGAGCATCCAGCTCTGACTGGGAAGTTACACCCCTCATCTGCGCGTAGTAGCGGAAACCGTGGTCGGTCACTTCTGCTTCTTCCTCTGCGCTGCGGGGCTTTGCCGCCTTTTTGAGCTTTGCGATGATTGCTTTACCCTCGGGAGTTTTTATCCTTTCCTTCAACTGGGGAATGTCTCCGCTTCGAAGATATAGCCTTGGATGCTCCTTCGGCGGAAGAGGAATTCTGGTGCCGTTTAGGTCGGTCCACACCACTTGAGTATCTTCCCGCTGTGCTGCGGAGTCTTCAACTTGTGCAAATAAAGGGCAAAAGGCCAGCAGTAATGAGGCTGAAGTCAGAATATGTTTTATTTTTGTCATTGTCTTGTGTCTTACTGTGGAACCGTTACGGTGTTATTCCGGGATTGCCTTGAGGTGTTTTTTACGCTCCGGTCCCGGGGTAGTTTCCAACCAGTTTCGTAGCAGTTCTCTCATCTGTTCGAGGACAGGAAGATAGGAGTTTTCGACTGCGAGATTCACCATCTCAGAGCGGTCTGATTCCATATCAAATAACTGTTCCCTATATAACCCTTTGTCGTAAAGGACATATTTGTATTTCGAGGTGCGGACCATCCAACCGGCTGTGCCTGAGGTCTGTTTGAAGTTGGTTTCTGTGATTATGTGCTCCGGACCCTCATCTTTTTGCTCTGCAGCTTCTGCAAAGCTTCTTCCCCTGCGTCCCTGAGGAAGTTCTGCTCCGGTCCACTCACAGATGCTAGGCATCAAGTCTATGCCGTTGTTTACCAGAGATCGGGTGGTTTCTCCAGCGTTCTTTTTGTTTGGCAGGCAGACAATCAGCGGGACATTTGCGACTTCCTCATAAAGGGCGGTTTTCTGATTCCATCTGTGCGCTCCCGCGCCGTCTCCGTGGTCGGATGTGAAAATCACCACCGTGTTTTTCCATAAATTTTGATTGTCAATCTCGTCAACTATTTTCCCTATTTCCGCGTCAACAGCCTCTACAAGCCGGTAGTAAGCGTTGCGGTAGAGCCTCCAATCGTCGGGAGAGTAGTCGGTGGTGGGGTAGAGAGAATAATCACGGCTTTGCTCATATTGGAGAATTTTCGCATCGTAGGGGGACCTTTCAAAATTTTGTGGAAGGTTGGGACAGTCCTTAACTGTCGCCGGAGGAATCACTGCAAACGGAGTTTTCTGCCCTCTGGCGTATTCACAGATGTTGTGAGGATTGACAAAAGAGGCGACAAGGAAAAACGGTTTAGCGTCTTTTGTCCCAGCTGATTTTCCGGTTTGGTTTTTAAGGTATTCTACGCACGCCTCGGCAACTCCGGGGTCACCGTTGTCTTTTATGTTCTTGAATCCGAATTCCCCATCCGGGATGCTGATGGTGTTCACGTGCCATTTTCCGGCGTAGGCGCAGTCATAACCGGCATCGGAAACTATCTGACCGAGTGTGTTGCAACGAAGAGAATCCGGCAGGGGCTTCTCGTTGACATCCATCCCGGTTCGCGATGGCATATATCCGGTGAACATTGACGCACGAGAAGGCCCGCTGAGCGGCATTGAACAGTAGGCATTCTCAAATCGTACCCCCCTGGCTGCGAGACGGTCCATATTGGGGGTGTTGAGGTCTGTGTTCCCGGCGCAACTCATCGCCCCGGCCCATTGCTGGTCGGTCATAATGAGGATTATATTCGGCTTGTGGGCGTCTTTAGGCGCCTTGGAAGATGCCTGTGTGGCGTATTCACCTAACGGAACAGCTGCCAGAAGCGAACTGAGCAGAAAACGTTTATCCATATTTGTCCGGTAAAATTTGTGCGTTATTCTTCAACCCAGATAGGGGAGGTCCAAAGCCATTGACCGTCTTTCTGTCTTACTCTTACGTAGTACCAGTCTGAGTCGCTTTCTTTTCCAAGAGGGTCTTCGATGTAGTCCTCTATGCTCCAGCACGACTGCGGCATCGCCCTGTTGAAAAGCACGGCTTCACTGAGCCAGCCTCTATGAAAGTGGCTTCTGCCACCTTCAAGCAGTTCGGCAAGGGTGTGGCTGAAACACTTCCCGTTGACATCTGATGTTATTTTTCCGTCGAGCGGCATTTCCACATCGAGGATGACCGCCTGCGTTGACGGGGTTGTCGTGTTCGGGTTTTTGGATGTGTAGAGCTCTATTTCAACGGATTTCTCAGTTATGGAGTGGAGGCGGTTGACGTGGGTGTGGAACTCTGTCTCTCCTTCTTGAGGTGAGGTGAATGCAGCTCCCCTGAAACAAGGAGTTACCGACAAAATGCGTCCCTTGTCAATGCTGACAGCTCCATTCCAGGAAATATATTTTTCTTCACGGTTCCATCCATATTCCATCTTTATTTTGCAACGGATGGTATCTGACGGCTCATAAACGGGAATGTGTGGCCCATTTAGCCTGGCGAGCAGATTTCCGTTCTTTATTATGTCAACATAGTCTATGCAACTCGCGGCTTCCACATTGACGTAGATGCGTCTCTTGTCTCCTTTCGCTACGTCTCCCATCAGGGCGTCGTTGAGACGGAAATCCACCGCGATTCTGTCTCCTGTGGCGCAGCAGGTGCGACGGCTCCGGAGCGCTTCCCAGACGGCATCGCGAGAAAGCTCATTGCAAAGTACCCCGACTCTTCCGTCTCCATAACTTCCGGGATAGCCTGAATGCTGGTCTGTTGAGCCTATAAGACCGAATTTGTGCCCCTGTTTCAGTCCATAGAGAATGGAACCTTCCCAGTTTCGCGGACCCATATCGTGAAGGTACGGGTAGTCGCCCATATCGCCCTCCGCAAGACCGTGCCTGGAGTACATCTCAACAAACGGAGTCTGAACTCCCTGGGTGAAGTATTTCCAATTATATCCGCGGAACCCCGTCTGATATCCCATATGATGCGGGGTGACGAAAACGTCCTGTCCCTTGAACTTTTCTTTCCAGTCCTCAATGGACGAGCATTCGACAAGCGGCGCGTCAAGCCCCTTGTGCAGCGCAACGTGGTCTCCGTAGATCAGGCTGTGAGCTTCATAGCCAATGAACGTGAGGAACTTCCCCGCCCGGTTGTATTCGCGGGTCATCGCCGTGTATTTGTCATATCCGCCTTCGCGAAGCCTCTTGAAGGCATCTGTGTGGTAGCCTATCACCCACCTCAGGCGAGGGTCGTTCTCCAGAAGGTCAATGTCCGGCCACATTGCGTGCGGGGTGACGCTTACGAAATCCAACTGCTCTGTGGCAGCTTCGAAGGCGTCACGCATATCCCCGTGTCCGTAGGTGATGTTGCAGTGGTTGTGAAGGTCTCCCCAATATAATTTCAATCCGGTGGCTTCAGGAACAATCTTCCTTACTTCTGAATGCGAAGTGCAGGAATTAAGCAAGCTTCCCGATGCCGCCAGCCCCAGAAGTGACCAGCCGGATGTTTCTAAAAATTTTCGCCTGTCCATTTGTATGTATCTGTGTCTTAGTGTGTTTCTTGCCGATTCATATATCTTCGGTCTCCCTTGAAGAGAATGTTCTCTTTTTCGCAAGGGTCAGTGTCTTTGTATTGAGATTGCACGGAGTGGAGAATCTTTTGCAGAGAGTCTCTAGTCTGAGCATATTGAGGGTCATCGTAGAGGTTGTGCATCTCCTTCGGGTCCGCGTTTTCATCGTAGAGCTCCCAGCAGTCGATGTCGTTGTAGAAATGAATAAGTTTGTGATTTTCCGTCCTTATTCCATAATGACGTTTCACCGAATGCTCGGCTGGGTACTCGTAGTAGTGATAATATACAGCTTTTCTCCAGCCCCCGGGAACATCTCCTTTGTCTTTGAATATCGGCAGAAGGGATTCTCCTTGAATGTCCGATGGAATTTCCACCCCGGCGCAATCCAAAAATGTAGGCGCAAAATCAACATTCATACATAGCGCCCTGGAACTGCTCCCGGGAGATATTACCTTTGGCCAGCGCACAAGAAGCGGCATCCTCTGGCACTCCTCATACATAAATCTCTTGTCAAACCATCCGTGTTCGCCGAGGAAAAATCCCTGGTCTGAGGTGTAGACGATGATGGTGTTGTCCGCCTCGCCGCTTTCCTCAAGGTAGTCCAGAATTTCTCCAATGCTTTCATCAACCGAGAGAACCACTGAAAGATAGTCTCGCATATACTGCTGATATTTCCACCGTACCAGTTCGCGCCCGGACAGTCCTCCCTTGCGGTATTCATTTATCCTTTGGGCGTAGACTGAGTCCCATTTATGCTGAACTGCCTCCGGCATTCTGAAATAAACCTTGGCGAGGCGGTTGTCCGGGTCTGCAAGCAGTTCCTCTCTGCTCCTGAGTTTCAAGTCCCAGTCTTCCGTGAACGTCTTTTCGATGCTCATATCCTGCTCCGCTGCTGCCGGGGAACGGAAAGAATAATCATCAAAAAGATTGTCCGGCTCCGGGAATACGACATCATTGAACTCTCCCAGATGCTTTGGAGAAGGCATCCAGTTCCTGTGTGGAGCCTTATGAAGGCACATCAGGCAGAATGGCTTGCTCTTGTCTCGGTTTTTCAGGTAAGAGAGAGTCTTTGACGTAATTACGTCTGTAACATATCCCTGCTCCGTTACGCTTTTCCCCATCTCCAGAAAATCAGGGTCGTAGTAGTCTCCCTGCTCCTCCTGTCCTGTGAGAATGCTCCAATAGTCGAAACCCTGCGGGGTGGAAATAAGATGCCATTTGCCTATCAGAGCGGTCTGATATCCTGCTTCTTGCAGAAGTTTCGGGAAGGTCTGCTGTGAGGCGTCAAAACGGCTTGCATTGTCAGTGAAGCCGTTGACGTGGCTGAACTTGCCGGTGAGGATGCAGGCTCTTGACGGACCTGACAAGGCATTTGTCGCGTAGCAGTTCTCGAACCTCATCCCCTCGTCGGAAAGCCTGTCCATATTCGGGGTGTCAATAAGGCGGCCGCCATAGCAGGACATTGCCTGAGTCGTGTGGTCATCCGTCATTATGAACAGGATATTAGGCCTTTTGGCTTCTTGTTTCTGCGTGCAGGAAGGAAGCATTATCGAAGCCGTAACAGGGAGAAGGGCTTCCAAAGTCTGGAGGATTCTTGACATAGTGAACAGGGGCTAGAGTTTATAACCGAGCTTTACCTTCTTTCCTTTGCCCACCTTTACTTCAAGAGAAAGGCGGCTGTTGCTGAAGCCATCGTCTGTGAACTTGGCTGAGATTTTCTCGTAGCCGGCCTCCTGCTTCGGGTGAATCACCGTAATGAAGCGGACGGGCTCGTTGCTGTCTTTCTTTACATTGAAAGCCACGAACATACGTTTGGTTTTCTTCATATAGGCAGGAGATTGCCAGCCTTCGTCCTTTTTCATTGTCATCGAATCAGGTCCGAAGCAACGGAACATAAAGTTGCTGTCTTCTTCGAATTCGGAGTAGAAGGTCATATCTTCTCTGCTGTTAGGAATCTTTCCCTTAGGCATCTGCCAGTTCAGGTTCACCCAACCCTTCTTCTGTCCGACGGCTTCGTCCACAATCACGAAATACTCCCCGTTTACGAAGAATATGGACCTGCGGTGGTTAAGTCCGCTGTAGCTCGGATGCTCGGTTACAAGAATCTGAACATCTCCTTCATCCTTCCATAGAAGGGTCTCTGACGGCACTTTGTCCACATCCTTTCCGTCCATCGTAAGTGTGTTGTGATGGCAACTTGCTCTGAACCAATTCCTCCAGGACATAATCTCAGGGTCTTTGCCTTCGTAGACGTATGAACCGGAATCCTGAAAAAGGCATTTCCCGTTGTACCAGAGTTCGAAGGTTCCGAAGTCTGGTTGCGCGTGCCATTCTCCCGCAGGACCTGCCTTTACATCCATCTGCACGGCATCCATCCCCCAGCCGTTGCGGAAAACAAAGAAGCCTGAGTCCAGGAATCCTTTTGAAAGGTAGGCAGGGAGTTCTCCTTCTGCGCCTTCGGTCGCGTAGTATTTGATTGTTTTGTTCTCAGGAAACACCTCCGCCCACTGCTTGAAATGCTTGAGCATCTCGCTTTTGGTGGTGATTTTTGCGTCACTGAAGCAAGGGTTGGTGTAGTCTGGGAACATAGTGTTGAAGTACCAGACTATCATACTTTCCACTGCATCCTGATAGGACTGAGGAAAGTCATTTCTGAATCCGTTGAGGTCTGCGACTCTGAGTGATTTCAGGAAAATCTCTATTGTGGCGAGGTGGTAGTGCGGGTCAAGTTCGTAGTGTCCTCCGTCAGGAAGCACCTGCACTTTGATTTCTCTGTTGAGGATATCCACTCCGCTCTGTCTCCATTTTTCAGCATCCTTGAACTCGGGGAAGAAGGAACCGGCATAGAGCATCCTCTGCGCCTCGAAAAGAAGGTGGTTGCCCTGCTTGGACCAGTTCCCCATAATGTGAACGGCGTGTTTGTGGTAGTTCAAAAGGAACTCAGTGAGAAACTCCGGCGTAAATGAAGGCGAATCAATAAACAGCTGGAACTGAAGGCACTGATCCTGAAGCCGGTGGCTAACTTCCAAAGGCCTCCAGGCGTAACGTGCGTTTTCCTTGTCCGACTGCGGGTTCTTCTGAATCCAGTCCATATACTGGAGAACCCATTCATTTGCATATTTCTCGTCCCCGCTCACCCTGTAGGCATATCCCATCGGGACGAACCATTTGTGGCGGTGGAGCTGCCAGCGGAGTTCGTTGTCCTGTACCGGCCAGTATTTCCAGTTGATGTCCTTTCCGTAATTGAATGACGGCTGGTAGCCCTTATGCACGAAGAATGTGTGCTCCAGGGCGTCGTCTGCCCATTTTTGCTGTTCCTTGTTTATTTTGACTTTTTTTACATTGCGGATGTCCGGAGTGCAGATTCCCTGGCGGTTACGGTAGTACTCCAGCAGCGAGGATGCCGCTTTGTCGTTGTCGCCCGCTTCGTATGCAGCCTTGACGTTCTCAAGTCCCGGACGGTCAAGGTCAAGCAGGCCGAAAACTTCGGGACGAAGCTCCTGAGCGTGTGCCGCAGGTATTGCAAGAAGCAGGATGGCGCCTAGAGCGACTGATTTTTTTATTATGTTCATAAGGACTTCTATCTTAGAGATTTATGTATCTTTTGAGGGCTTCGAGGAAATAGTAGTCGGCGTAGTTGAGCGGAGTGTCGATTTCCGAGCCGTGAGGGAGAGACCCTGTTGAGTGTTTGAGGATAAATCCGCAGTTTGTGCCCGGGGCGGCAAGATATTGCGGTGAACTCAGGCTCTTCAGGATGTCTTCAGCATATTTCGTGTACTTTTTTCCATCCGGAAGGTATCCTCCCAGTTCAAGGAATGCTGATGCGGTGATTGCCGCTGCGGAGGCATCCCTCGGCGTGTCGGGGTCCTGGGGCGCGTTGTAGTCCCAGTATGGAATCTTGTCTTCCGTTTTTACCCTTCTCACAATCATATCTGCAATGCCTTTTGCAAAGTCAAGATATTTGGGATCTTTGGTTTCACGATAGCAGACCGTGTAACCGTAAACTCCCCAAGCCTGTCCGCGCGCCCACGCTGAGTCGTTCGCCTTGCCCTGCCAGGTCTGCTTAAGCTCAACGCTTCCGTCATCGTTGTAACTTACAACGTGATAGCTTGTGCTGTCCGTGCGGAAATGGTTCGCCATAGTCTTGTCGGCGTGACGGACGGCTATGTCGCGGTATTTGCTGTCACCGGAGAGTTTTGATGCGGTGAATAGCAGTTCAAGATTCATCATATTGTCAATGATGACCGGATAATTCCATTTCCCGAAGTCCCAGGAGCGGATAGCTCCGATGGCGGGGTTGAATCGAGATGCGAGATTGTCTGCCGTGCGGAGAATAACGGTCTTTATGGTGTCGGAAGGGGAGAGCCTGGCAGCATTCCCGTAACTGCATCCGATCATGAACCCAAGGTCGTGGGTCCCTGTATAAAAGCTGACCGGAAGGAGCTGATTCGTGTATTCTGCAGCATATTCACGGGCCTGTTCATCTCCAGTAAGTTCATACAGCAGCCACAAAGACCCGGGGAAGAATCCGCTTGTCCAGTCAAGAGGGCCGCAGGTGCGCAGTTTTCCCATTTTGTCCGGGGACGGAATAGCACGCAGGGAATCCACCCTCGAACGAATTTCCGGACCGACCTGACGGACGAGAAATTCCAAATCCCAGCCGGTGCGGACCGTGCGTGGAAATTTTCCTGTTCCTTCAAGGAGGGCAGCTGTCTCTTTCAGCTGGGTGGAAGAGGTGCTTATTGAGGTCTGGACCCATTCTGCCTTGCTTTTTGAGCAGGATGCAAAAACCAGTATGGGAAATAATGCTGTAGCAGCGATTTTTGAAAATTTGAAAGTCATAGTTTCCGTGATATTTATTCTTGCACAAAATTAAGATAATTTCGATAAATAGATGTGGCTGAATTGCTAATTGTTGTAAATTTGCACCGATGTAACTACATAATTGACGAAATTGATGAAAAAGTCTTTTCTTTTGCTTTTTTTGAGTGCAACCCTTCTCGGATGCAGCAAAGAAGTGCTTTCTGAACAGATGGTCGGGAATGTCGACCTGAAATTGACACCGGCCACCGGAGGAACTGCGGATGGGATTGATACTGACGCATTCGCTCTGCTGAATCTTGACTATCCCGGTCTTGAAAAGGTGAAGCAGTTCTACTCCGACAGTGATTTCTACAACGCCGGGGCAGCTCTTCTGGAGTACTGGAAATCCCGTCCGGTTTATAATCCAAATGTAGATGTTCTTACACCGTCTGCTAGCTCTAGCGAGAAAAATATAGCCTCTCAGGCCACCTCCGAGGGTGGATGGAGATTCAAGGTAGCCGTTTACACCGATGGCCTCACTTCCGATGGACAGGAGCAGTACTATTCTTTCTCCGGTGAAAATGGGTCTATCGACTGGTCTATGGTCCCTCAGTCCCTCTCCGCTGAAAAGGAGTTCCTTGCCCAAAAGCACCGCCTTCAATGGATGTTGCCTCAGGCAAAGACTTACGCGGTGACGGGAGATGAAAAATATATACTTGCGTGGATATATGCCTGGAAGTCCTACAATGAAGCCTATCCTGTGCCTCAGGGTGCAACGGAGGCGACCGAATGGTCCGGGCTTCAGCCTTGCTCGAGATTGTCCGACCTTATGGACGCCCTTCCATATTACTCCCATTCAGAGAACTTTACCGCCGATGTACTCACCTACACGCTTCACACCGTGTACAACCACGTCGAGTCCATCCGCAAGAATCTTCACGCAGACCAGACGAGCAATATCCGTCTGGCCCAGGAGCAGACTCTCGTCACTTCCGGTATTCTTTTCCCGGAGTTCAAGCAGGCTGACGTCTGGTTCTCCGAGGGAGTTTCCGCTGTCACGAACCAGCTTACAGGGCAATTCAATGAAGATGGAGTCCATAATGAACTTGACCCGAGCTATCATCTCGGCGTAGTGTCGAATTTCATTTCCGTCTATAAAACCGCCCAGGTGAACGGCCGGCTTTCCGACCTGCCGGCAGATTATACGGAAAGACTTCATAAGGCGGCCAATTTCCTCAAAGACATCGTTTATCCGGATTATTCTATAGACAATTTCAACGATACACGCTCCGCAAGGATGACGAAAAATGTGCTTGTGAGGAACTTCAAGAGCTACTCCGAATTGTTCCCTGAGGATGAACAGCTCAAATGGATGGCCAACGAAGGCCGCTATGGAAAGAGACCGGAAGAGACTCTTGTCACCTATCCTGTCAGCGGGTATTATATGATGCGCAGCGGATGGACCAATTCAGACATTATGCTCATCCACAAAAACTGCAATGACCCTCTTTGGAAGTGGCACAACCAGACCGACAACGGTCACATTGGCCTGTATGTGAATGGAAGAAAGTTCCTTCCGGATGCCGGCTGCTACACCTACAATGACGGTTCCACGCGTAATTCATACGCTTCCACCGAAATGCACAACACCCTCACCAAGAACCGCAAGAGTCACGAAAATCGAGACGGAAGGCTTTTGTATCAGCAGAGTACCACAGGATATGAGGTCCTCGTCACTGAGAATGCCGCTTATTCCGACCTCACTCACCGCAGGGCGATATTTTTCGTCGGGGGCAAGTACTTCGTCGTGGTAGATGAAGCATACGGTTCCTGCTCGGATACGCCGCTCAATCTCAACTACAAACTCTGGGGCGGAAAGGGCAACGGCTCTGACGGCTACCCTTCCAGCGGAAAAGATTTTACGTCCATAGACACCTACGCCGACAATTCATTCGGAGCGCACTCTCTGTTTGATGACGGAAACAATCTTCTCATTAAGGTATTTTCCGAGACTTCAGACAATCTTTCCTTTGAGAGCAACACCGGTTATTACTCCAATGAAATAGACCAGAAGACCCAGAGATGGTGGTTTAGGGTCAATGTGGACAAGAAGGCGGATAAAGCCGTGCGTTTTATCTCTGTCCTGCTCCCATACTCCGGCGCATTCGACTCCCAGAGCGTCAGTGCCACATTTACCGACAACGACTCTTCCTCCGCAGGAACATTCCACGAGAGCGGAGTTTCCGTGAAGGTTACGGTCAACGGTCAGACTCAGACTCTCAGCTATAAGATTCAGTAAATTTAGTTCCAGACAATAACTCTATCTATTTATGACTCAATTGATAACCAGAAAACTGCAGTTCGCGCTTTCTGTTTTTGCCGCGGCAGTTATTGCCGCCTCCTGTACGCCGGAACTTACCGACACGGGAGCTTTTGCGCTCTACTATCCGGGCATAACCGATATAGGCCCGTCCACGAATATGGACTTAAGCCCGAGCTGGCACGGCGGAACTCCTCAGGATTTTGAAATTTATAAGGTAACTCTTGAGGGAGAGACTGTGACCGCAGAGTGTTTCGGAATAGACCCTTCAAGCGGTGTGTTCCAGATTCGAAGGAGCGAAGCTCTTGCGGTGGGAAAATACTCAATTAGCGTTGCCTGCAGCGTTGGCGGAGCCAGGTATGAGTTTCCTGATGCGATTACTGTCAATATGATGAGGGCTATTCCCGAGGGGATAACAGTCACTCCGGACAAGTTGACTCTGACTCTATCAGATGTGACTTCAACTTCGTCGTCTGCGGAACTGCCTACGGCGCAGATTACCACGGAGGGTGAGCACATCTCAATCAAGAATTATCTCATTTCTGCCATACGCCGTGACGGACAGGCTCTTTCAGAGTGGAGCGACCTCTTCAGCATCAACAAGCAGGGTCAGGTCTCCGTCTTGAAGAACAGCTCTTTCAAGCCGGGAGTTTATGTGCTTGATTTCAAACTTACGACTATGGTTGTGGATGCGGAGTCAACTGAAGGAATCTTTGCGAACGCTCTCACGGTGGAGATAGCCTCAGCTCCGGTCGCGCTTGAATTCTCTCCATCTGAGATAAAAGTCGAGCAGGACAAGTCCTACACCACTTCCGCTCCGGATTTTACCGGTTCTATATCCGGCCTGTCTTTCAGTCTGAAGGCGACATCTCCACAGACCGACAAAATCAGTGTAGATGCGGCGACAGGCGCGGTTACCGTGGCTGAGAATAACGGCCTTCCGGTAGGTACCGAGGTGCTTGTCTCTCTCTCAGCCAAGAACGACTACGGCACACGCGACTTTGACCAGGTGCTGAAGGTCATAATCGTTGATTACATCGCGCCGATAACTGAATTCAGCTATCGCGACTCCACTGTCTGGGAAGGCACTAAGGTGAAGATTTCTCCGGAAAAGATGGATGGCGACGAGGTTACATACTCCTTCGTTGACTTGCCGGAGTCTCTTTCCGGGCAGCTCAGTCTTGACAGCTCAACAGGTGAAATCGTCATCGCAAAGGGAAATTCCATCGCAAAGGGTGCTTACCCTGTCAAAATAAAGGTGGAGAATGCCAAAGGAGCATTGACCACCAGTTTCCTGCTTTCTGTCATCGCCAATCCTTATGCGTTTACATACGTCCGTTGGGGCAACAATCTCGGTCTCGATCCGATTGCAAACTATGCGAGTCAGCACAGAGTTTCAGTCACGGACCCGGTAGAGATACCTGTAGTCGAGACAGACATCAAAGACGGAGTTGCTGCAACATTCTCCATAAAGGGTGGAAGCAATACGAACTGCGTCACCATTGATGCTGCAACCGGAAAACTCACCACCGTACCATCTGCCTTTACGAAGACGGCAGAGCGCAGAGCTCATTTTGTCTTTGTAGTTGTCACAACTGGTGAGGGCACTTCCGGAGAAACTTCGCTCAAGATTCCTGTATTCTTTGACTTCAATGACCTTAGGGGTGAATACAGAGTGGAATACACTCCGTTCGCTATCCTCTGCAATCCTAAGACCGGTGTGACATCTACGTCTCCGGTCATAACTAAAGGCGGTGTCGCGCTCACGGACGAGGAATTGAAGAGCATAACTATGGATTTCAGACGTTCATTCAACTATTGGAATCTAAATGGCCCGTCCGCCCACAAGAACGGTGCTCCGAATGCGAATAAGGATACTTTCCTTTCAAGTATCTGGGCCGCCTACTATAGCGCAATCAATGTCGCATATAACTCAGGTTCCCGTGACCCTATGTCAACATACGGCCGTTCGGCTCACGTCGCAAAGTGTGCCGGATATGTGCGTCAGGAGGACCGTGCGCTTTACATCGCACCAGAGAAATTCGTTGATGACAACGGCTATGCAAATGGTATTTTTACCGGTCAGATTACGATGGGGCTGACTGGTGCTGACCCTGCCGGTGCGGCTGACCCTTACAGGTTGTTCCCGCTATTCGTATGGTTTGATACACAATTCTAAAGAAGCGAAAGAAGATGAAAAACATAAAATACATATTGCTTTCCGTTGTGGCCTCACTCGTGTGTGTCACAGCATTTTCGCAGGAAAAGATAAAGGTCAGAGGCACCGTGACGGATGAAAAGGGAGAACCTCTCATCGCGGCAGGCGTTTCTCAGGTCGGGACTGACAACGGAACCGTGACTGACGCCGATGGTAACTTTGTCATCAGCGTTCCTTCTGATGCGAAGCTCTCGGTAAGTTACATAAGCTATGTGACTCAGGAGGTTGCAGTAGCGGGACGCGCAACAATCAAGATAAGCCTTGTTCCTGACAGTACGCAGCTGGAAGAGGTTGTCGTGGTAGGTTACGGCACAATGAGAAAGAGTGACCTGACAGGTTCCGTTTCATCAGTGGGGGAGAGAGCCCTCAAGGATTTCAAAACAAGTTCTGTCGTGGAGGCTCTCGGCGGCCAGATTGCCGGAGTGAATGTAACCGCTGCCGACGGTACTCCGGGTGCCGGCTATGACATCAAGATTCGTGGAGTCGGAACTGTTAACGGTGATTCTTCTCCTCTTTACATTGTGGACGGTTTTGAGGTTTCCAGCATTGACTTTCTCGCAAGCCAGGACATCCAGTCCATAGATGTGCTGAAAGACGCATCTGCCTCCGCCATCTACGGAGCCAGGGCTGCTAATGGTGTCGTTCTTGTCACCACCAAATCCGGAAGAGAAGGTCTTCCGCAGATTTCCTATAACGGTTCCGCTTCCTGGCGTAAACTTTCCAAGAGGCTTGAGACCATTTCTCCATACGACTTCGTCGCTCTGCAGTTGGAAACCAACCCGACCAAGTACGGAGACACTTATTTTAAGGCCGGCAGCGACGCCGACGGCAATCCTTACGAGTTCCAGAGCCTTGAGGATTACCGTAATGTCGAGGGGATTGACTGGCAGAGCGAGGCTTTCCGCCCGACCTGGTCCCAGAACCACGACATCAGCATCCGTGGAGGCGTGAAGTCGTCTCAGTACACCATTTCCTACTCCCACTTCGACGAGGACGGAATCTTCGTGAACAGCGGCTACAAAAAGGATAACGCCCGTGTAAAACTTCGTCAGGACATAACCAAATGGCTCGTCCTGGACGGGTCTCTGAACTACACCAACACCACCCGTACCGGAATAGGAACAAGCGGCAGTCAACTCGCCAACCTCATTTCCTACCGCCCTGTCGGAGGATTGAATGTCAGCCAGCACGACCTTCGCTACCTTATGTATGACCCGACAGCCCAGGCAGAGTCCAACTTCGATTCCAACAGGATAAACCCTATCATTCAGGCAGAATCAACTGATGATACAAGAAAGTCCGAACAGTGGATCGGGAATATGGCCTTGACTTTCAAATTTACCAAGAATCTTACTTTCAAGACCGCCGCGACCTACAATACTAACTATCAGAGGCGCGATATCTTTTATCACGAGACTACCAGCAACGCTTATCGTGCCGGCGGTGCATACGGCAACAGCACGATGAGCCGCACCAAGAGATGGCAGGTCAGCAACACCCTCACCTATCAGGCAAGATTCAAGAAAAAGCATTCCGTGAACTTTATGCTTGGTCAGGAGACCGTGGGAACTGGTTACGAATCACTTTACGGAGAATCCAAGGACTTCCCGTTCGACAACTTCGGAACGGACAACCTCGGACTTGGCGCGACTCCGACAAAGGTCAGCACCAGCCGCACCGAAAGTATGAGGCTTTCTTTCTTTGCCCGCGGATTCTATAATTATGCGGACAGATATATGCTCACCGCCACATTCCGTGCCGATGCCTCCACAGTTTTCTCTCCTAAGCACAAGTGGGGATTCTTCCCGTCTTTCGCAGCTTCGTGGAACATTGCCAATGAGGAATTTATGAAAGGGGCGAGCGCAATCTCCACCCTCAAACTCAGAGCGGGATGGGGAACTGTGGGTAACGACCGCATCACCAATTACCTGTCTATGGACCTTTACACCGACAGCAAACTCGGTATGGGAACGACAATGTATTCTGTTCTTTCTCCGAAGCAGATTGCCAACTATGACCTCAAGTGGGAAGGTTCAACAACCACGAACGTGGGACTTGATTTCGGATTCTTCCACGACAGGCTCACCTTCACCCTGGACGGCTTTATCAAGGACACCAAAGACCTCCTTATCCAGCAGAAACTTGCTTATGTGACGGGATTCGCCTCCCAGTGGCAGAATATCGGAAAAATCAGAAATGCCGGAGTCGAGTTCAGTCTGAGCAGCGTGAACTTCAATAAGCGCAACTTTATGTGGTCCACCGACTTCAACATTTCCTTCATAAAGAACAAACTCGTTGCTCTGCAGGACGGAACGAACTACATAACCCGCAAGTCCGGATTCAACAGCAACTTCACCCAGGACGACTACATTTCATACGTGGGCTCCTCCCTTGGAGATATGTATGGATATGTTTTTGACGGGGTCTATCAGTATTCAGACTTCAATATGCTGCCTGACGGAACGCTTCAACTCAAAGAGGGAGTCCCTGACCTGAGCCCGAGAGGATATACGGCAGTGCCGGGTATGACCAAATACAAGGACATAAACGGTGACGGAAAAATCACTCCTGACGACAGAACATCCATCGGAAACGGTTACCCGGATTTCTTCGGAGGCCTTACAAACCGCTTCCAGTTCTTCGGGGTGGACCTTAGCTTTATGTTCCAGTTCAATATCGGTAACGATGTTTATAATGCGATGAGGCTCTACCTCACCCAGAGCCGCAACGAGCGCACCCAGATGCTTTCCGAAGTGGCTGACAGATGGACTGTGACGAATGCCTCCAATAGCGTGCCTTCCGCAACCGGATATATCCCGTACGATATCTCCTCCCGCTTTATCGAGGACGGCTCTTTCCTCCGCCTGAAGAACATCACCCTCGGCTACACCCTTCCGGAGAGGCTCACGAAGAAAATCTGGATAAGCAAGTTGAGAATTTACGGAACGGCCCAGAACCTTTTCTGCCTGACGAAGTACAGCGGATATGACCCTGAGGTGAACACACTCACGAGCCCGCTCACCCCTTCATTTGACTGGGGAGCTTATCCTAAGAGCCTTGTGCTTACAATGGGTCTTGACATTCAATTTTAGTGAGGGGAGGATACGATTATGAAAAAGATAAATTTTATTGTTGCAGTTTTTGCTTCGATTCTTTGTGCTGCAGGTTGCTCGCTGGATGAGAAAAGCTTCACGGAGATAGAGAAAAGTTCATATATGACCACCCCTGAGGAAGCCCAGACCGTGCTTCTGGGGGTTTACAGAAACCTTCAGAACGACGCGATGTACAGTATGAACCTGTCTCTGTATTTCACGCTCGGAACAGACGAGGCCAAGGTGGAGGGCAGCTCTCCGAACTCCTGGAGGGATGTGCCTTCCAACACCTATTCCACCTCCAACAGTTACGTTGAGGCTACTTGGCAGGCTCTCTACAATGCGGTCTACGATGCCAACGACTTCATCGAGAACCTCTCCCGCAGGGTGACTGCCGATTCTTGGAAGGACTATCAGGATATGGCTGCCATCTATATGGCTGAAGCCCGTACGCTCAGGGCACTTTTCTACTTTGAACTTGTCCGCTGGTATGGAACACCAGTGCTTATGAAAACTACTGCAGAGTCTTCCGTTCATCCTTCTCTCTACACCCAGCCGGACCCGAAGGAAGTTTACGAGTTCATCGAGCAGGACCTTAAATATGCTGCAGAGGTGCTCCCGTGGGCTGTGGATGACTCCTACAGAAGTGACTCGCAGTATAGAGTGTCCAAGGGAACTGCTCTCGGACTTCTGGCCAAGGTCTATGCAACCTGGGCTGGTTATCCACTTTGCGACCAGAGTAAATGGGAGTCGGCAGCAAACACCGCGAAAATCCTCGTGGAGTCAGGTAAGCACCATCTTCTGGACAATTATGAAACTCTTTGGCAGAACACCTGCAACAATACCTGGGACCCGGAGGAGAGCCTTCTTGAGGTGTCCTTCTATGCTTCCGCCATCACCGGAAACGACCCTATCGGACGCATCGGAAAGTGGAACGGTGTGACTGCAGCCGACGGCTCAGGGGACTACATCAGGATAGCCGCCAACTGGAAAGTGCTCCCGACATTCATCGCTTCCTGGCCGGACCACACTCAGGACCAAAGGTGGGCTCTTTCTTTTGCGGATTACAAGTACACTTCCACAGGAAAGACCGCACTGGGCACCTACACGGAAGAAGGTTCCAGCGTCAAGAAGGACCTTACGATGGAGATTGCGATGGCTCCGACCGCAAAGCCGGAATGGAGAAAGCCGTTCAACAATGCACTTACTCCGCGCAAATGGGACCTTGCCAAATACGTGAAAGAACAGGTCTCAGATGCCAACTATTCCAATGTGAACTGGTATCTTCTGCGCTATGCTGATGTTCTTCTTATATACGCCGAGGCTCTGAACGAATGGCACAAAAGCCCTACTACGGACGCCTACTCCGCAATCAATATGGTTCGCCGCCGTGCATTCGGACTTCCGACGAATACATCATCTTCCATCTCGGACCTTTCTACGGGAATGAGCTACGAGCAGTTCCAGCAGGCCGTCAGGGACGAGCGGGCACACGAACTCGCATTCGAGGGTCACAGAAAGCAGGACCTTGTGCGTTGGGGAATCTACTATGAGACAATCCGTTCCACAGCGGAGGAACTTGCCTCTTGGCACGAGCAGATGCCTTCGCTCTATATAATTTCAGACTACACTGTCAAAGGACGCCACGAACTTCTTCCAATTCCTCAGCGCGACCTTGATATGATGCCGCTTTGCCAGCAGAACGAAGGCTGGAGATAAAACCGCAATTATTAAACGATTATTATATGAAAAATGAAAATCTGTATGAGAGTCCTCTTATGACTCTTGTGACTTTTGACTCTGAGAGCGGATTTGCCGCGAGCGGGAGTGAGGGCTATGGCGCCTCAACCGAAAAATATGATATCCAGAATCCTTTGCAATGGAACTAAAGCGCGATTGAGTATGAAAAAGGTATATCTATTGGTGATTGCCGCTTCGATAGTTGCGGCATCCTGCACAAAGGAACTTGTTTCAGAGCCCACTGAAACAAAAAATGTGGAATATGTCAATCTGACCCTTCTCGGCAACATCGAAGGACGCACCAAAACTTCAGTGAATGAGGCTGGAGAAGTGAGCTGGAATGAAGGAAACCTTGTTTCCGTTTTTGACAACTCCGCCACTGCGACGAGCCATAATAACCGCTTTAATTATGTCAGCGAGTCCGGAAAATTCACCGGAGAGGTTCCTGAGGATGCGACAGAGTTCTATGCTCTTTACCCCTACCGCACAGGAGCTACTTACGCTGATGGAGAGATTACGACAAAACTTCTCCCGGACCAGAAGGCCACTCTCGGCACTTTCGCAGACAATGCAGCGATTATGGCAGGAGTAGTTGACGGCACTTCCGTTGAATTCAAGAACCTATGCTCCCACATCCGTTTCACCATTGCTGAGGACGTCACCGATGTAAAGTCCATCACCCTTATGGGAAACAAGAGCGAGGCTCTCTGCGGAACTTTCAAAGTCTCATTTTCTGACGGTGCTCCAAGCATCACTGTCACCTCTCCGGAAACATACGTGCGTCTTTACAATGAGGATGGTTCTGCTCTTGCTCCGGGAGACTATTACTTTACAGTCCTTCCTGTTGACTTTGTAGAAGGATTCACCGTAATTCTCACCAAAACCGACGGCACACAGAAAGCAAAATCCGTCAAGTCTGCGGTTTCATCGCTCTCAGCCCGTAACAAGATTCTCCCGCTTGCAGCCCTCTCAGCTGCGGACTACGATGACCACTGCAACTATTTCGTGAAATACAACGAAGGCTTCGACCTCACATTCGGAGGCTACACCTTCAACAAAACGACTCTTCCTGGCGGTGTGCTTGTAAACGACACCAAGGGCAACTGCAACATTTCCAAGGACGGAGTGTATTTCGTTGAAACTTCCACCTCAAATGCCAATTTCAATTCGGCTCAGGCATATAAGTCGCTCGCTGTCATAGGAGCAGACTCTTCAGTGCGAACAGACTTCACATTCACGAAGCAGGCTCGTCCTTACGATGGCGGTACACTCATTCTGATGGCGAACCTCAGATGTACTGTTGGTGATAAACGAGCTTTCGAACAAAATACAAAAACTGAAGGTCACGCCTTCACTACCTTCGGAAGCATAGTCTTTTCAAATTGCCATTTCAAGAATGTAGGTGGAAACTTTATGCAGTTCAACGTGGTGGCCTTCACCAAGCTGGATGCCGTGACAGTGGAGGACTGCGAGTTCGGAATCAGTGCAGCAACCGAATATATATTGAATACTGGAAGTATGGCCTCTACTGCAGCAGCTGTCACATTCAAGAACAATATCTTCTATGCAGAGAGCGCAACCGCTGCGACAAAATTCAAACTTATTCACAGCGATTCCCTTGCAATAGACAGTTTCAATGGGTATGCAAACACCTTTGATTCAACGATTCCTGATACGAACCTTCTGAGGCTTGGAGACATCAATAAAACTTTTGACTTCGCAGCCAATCTGTTCGTTGAATGTTACAAGACTTCAGGCACATTGAAACTTGTTGGAATGAGGGGCGGCACAAATATGAAATCGGCAACAGGTACGACCACCAACAATTATTATTACAACTCAACCAGTGGAGCGGTGATAGGCGCGGGCATTGGAACGTCTGCATATCCTAGTATGACCATAAATTCTGTCAAGGCTCTTACAGCATCTCCTCTTTCTGCCACCTGGGCCCCGGCCTCAGAGACCTACGGCGCATACACTTATTCCGGAGTTTCCGCCACAGTGGGAGCCAAGAGGGCTGATATGACCGCCAGTTCAAGCACTGCTGCGGTCAACAGCGCCGCTTACTCCTTTCCATCAGTGGATTTGGGAAATTTCTAGAATCAGGTTATGAATTCCGGTAAAATAACATTGGCAGTCGCGGCTTTTGCCGTGGCTGCCTTTGTCTCTTGTAGCAAACAGTATGAGGTGAAAATCGGGGCAGGGGAGCCTTCCGCAACTCTTCACTTCAGCGGTGACCGTCCTTCGGTGAATGGAGACACGAAGACTTTCTGGAACGGGAGCGATGTGTTCTGGTCCCGTGGAGACAGGATAGCGGTGACTTATTCCTCCTCCGACCAATGGGCTTCTTCCGCGCTCAGCGAGTCCGACCCGCTTTCGGAAGATGCCGAGAAAGGACTCTTCTCTGTCCCGACGTCAATCTCCTCAATCCCGTCTTCGACAAGATTCTATGCCCTTTACCCTTCGTCTGCAGCTTCTGATTTGACCGCTGTTTCACTTCTCCCGCAGCTTTCGGTTACCGTTCCTTCTGAGCAGCATCTTTCCTCCGGCTCCTTTGACGGCTCGGCGGACATTATGGCGGCTTCCTCCCGCAAGGCTTACGCTGCCCTTCCGTCCTCGGCAATACCACTTGTCTGGAAGCGTGCGGTCGGACATATTGCCCTCAGCATCTATTCTCCGTCCATCGGAGAAGGGGAGAGCGTGGAGAGCATTGTGCTGACCTCTGACTCGGAGGCTTCAATTGTCGGGAATTTCTCTCTTGACCTCACCTCTAGCCTTTTTACGGAGGCGACGGGGGAAGACCCGCACAATGTCCTTACTCTCATCCCGTCTGGAACCGGAATCGGCGACGGCGATGAATTTATCGCATCGGTCGCTCCCTGCACCATATCCTCGCTCGAAGTAAAAATCGTAACAGATGTCGCTGAATACGTCAAGACCATAAACGCCTCTCTCACCATCCTTCGCGACCGCCGCCACACTCTCGGGGTGGATATGTCCTCGGCTACCCGTACTCTGAGAAAAGACCCGGCGAAGGAAGCAAGCGTGAACGGGCGCATCTTCCAGCTTCTCGACCTTAACCGAAGCGGCCTTGAAGAAGTACGTTCAGCCTACGAGGACAAGCGTCTTTACGATGCTGCAACAGCTCTCAAGTCCTATTGGGCCTCAAAGAGAAGCGGCATCGTCAACCCGGAGGTGGACCTTTCCGCCGCCGCGACACTTAGCGCCTCCTACAAAAACATCGCCGACCAGGCCCTCAAGGAAAACGGCTACCGCTTCTATGTGAAGAACTACTGCGAGAGTACTGACAAATCCACCGGACTTGCCACCTATTACTCGTTTCTCGGCTCAGACGGCGGAATTGACTGGACCGCATCCCCGACAACGGAAACCCAGTTCGCCCTTCAGAAGCACCGCCACCAGTGGGTTGACGCTCAGGCCAGGGCCTATAACGCCACCGGAGACGAGAAATATGTCCAGGCTATAATCGATGTCTATTCCGACTGGCTCAAGACCTATCCTTGCCCCGGAGCCTCAGCATCCTCATACGCGATTGCTTCAGGAGGCACTGCATTCTCTGACGGGAACTCCATCAGGGACCTGTGGACCGACCTCCAGGCGACATCAAGGCTATTGACCTATATGGCGGCTCTTGAGAGGTGCATCGGTGCAGAGTGTTTCACCCCGGAATTCCTCACCCATCTTCTTGTCTCTCTCTACGACACGGCTGAAAGCATCCTTGCGAATCCATACCATAAGGAGGCAAGCAATCACCGTCTCTATGAGGTGCAGGCCATTTATGCCGCATCGGTGCTTCTTCCGGAATTCACGGAAGCTTCGTCCTGGGAGAGCACATCGCTCGGCGACATCACGACGCAGTGCTCCGTCCAGTTCGCCTCCGACGGAATCCAGAATGAGATGGACCCGAGCTACCACATTTCGGTAATATCCCTTTTCTACGACATCTGGCAACTTGCCACGGTGAATGGAAAGAGCGACCCGATTGCTGACAAAACTCTTCTTCGGTCTGCCTGCGGCTTCGTTCGGGACATTATGTACCCGGACTATTCCATCGAAAACTTTAACGACACCCGCACCACCAGCTGGACCAAGTCCGTTCTGAAGAAGAATTTCAGCAAGTTCTCCGAGATGTTCCCTTCGGAGGGGAGTTTCCTCTATCTCGCCTCAGAAGGTTCTGAAGGGACGGCCCCGACTTCGGAATATGCCTTCTACACGTCTTCAGGATGGTATGTGCTGCGTGACGGCTGGGCTGAAGATAGCGCGATGATGATTCTGAAGAATAACGCTAACCCGGAGCAGTGGTGGCATTGCCAGCCTGACAACGGCACCGTGTCGCTTTACAAGGGCGGGCGCAATTTTCTGCCGGATGCCGGAGTCTTCACCTACGGGGGCAGCACTTCCGACAATGCCCAGAGGACGGCTTTTCGTTCCACGGCGATGCACAACACCCTCACTTACGGCGGCGCTACGATAGCTGACAATATGATGAACGGAGAGTTCGCCGGCGAAGCCCACACGGATGTCTATGATGCCGTTCGGAGCAAAAACCAGTCATATTCAGCACTTCGTCACGAAAGAACGGTGTTCCGCGTCAAGGACGGAGGATTCTTCGTTATTGCGGACGCCGCAATCGGTTCCGCGACAGGGAGCGATGTCGCCCTCCACTGGCATTTCTGCCCCGGCTGCACCGTCTCGTTCTCCTCTTCGGACGGGGCATACGCGGCCGCAACTACATTCTTGGACGGCAACAATATGTTGTTCAAGACATTCTGCTTCGACGGGCTGGAAACTTCGACAGCCTGGAGCGCTACAACGGGAACGTCCTACACCTCTGACAATATCGGGGTGAAGACAAGTCGCGACTGTTGCGCTGTCTCCCTGCAAAAGTCCGACATTTCGACTCCGGTGAGGTTCATAACGGTCATCTATCCTATCCAGTCCTCCTCAGCGGCACCGGCGATAGAGACAAGCTACACCTCAGCTTCGAAACTCCAGGTCAAGGCCGGAACAAAAACATTTACATTGACCATCCCGTAGGCCAGTCTAATACTATTTACACTACCGCTGCAGGGAGGCGCGGATGTAATCGCTCATCTTTTTCATTGCGGGGGCGCTGTGTTCGAAAAAGCGACGGTAGCCCTCGCATAGATAATTCAGGCCCTTTTCGCCGTCTTTGGTGAGAGCAAACCTGTTTTTGGGGCATTCGCCGTTGCAGGCGAAAAGGAATTTGCATTCGCGGCACTGACGGGGGAGGGAGGTGTATTTTGCCCTGCCGAAGTCCTGCTGCTCCTTGCTGTACATCATCTCCACAAGGGTCTTCTCCCCGATGTTTCCAAGTTTGTACTCCGGGAAGACTAAGTGGTCGCAGGCGTAGAGGTCGCCGTTGTGCTCCAGAACGCCTGCGTGGCCGCATTCCCGGGCCATCGTGCAGAGGCCAGGTGGCTGTCCCATCCATCCGGCTAGAGTCGCGTCGAAAATCTGTATGAACTGTTTTCCCACATCTCCACCCGTCCACCAGCGGTCGAAAACAGCGCAGAGAAAATCTCCCCACTGCTCCGGCGTCACTGAAAAATCTGTCAGTATGGCGTCCTCGTCCTTAGGCGTCGCGAGGCACCTTGTGCCGTCTGGAAGGGCTCGGAAGCGCTCCACTACCGGGGTGAACTGGACGTAGCGGCAGCCGATGCTTTTGAAAAAATCGTAAAACTCGGCGGGGTGCGTAACATTTTCCGAATTCACAGTCGCCATCGCGTTCCACTGCACCCCGTAGCGGTCAAGCAGCTCCACCGCGCGCATCACCCTGCGAAATGTCGAGGCTCCGGCCCTGTTCCTGCGGAAACGGTCGTGCAGCTGTTCAGGTCCGTCAATGGATAGGCCCACAAGAAAGCCGTTGTCTTTGAAGAAACGGCACCAATCCTCGTTGATGAGAGTGCCGTTGGTCTGAATGGAGTTGTCTATGGCCCTTCCAAAGGCATATTTCTTCTCCAACCGCAGTGCCTTCCGGTAGAACTCCAGTCCCCGGAGCATAGGCTCGCCCCCGTGCCAAATGAAAAGCACCTGAGGCGTGGTCTGAGCGGCGATATATTCCCTGATGAACTTCTCCAAAAGGGCATCGTCCATCTCCTCGGAAGAGGCCTTGCCCGCCCCTGCGGAAGGCTCCCCCTTTCCGCCTCCGGTTATCTGAGACTTTTCAAGATAGTAGCAATACTCGCACTGGAGGTTACACCTGGCCCCCGCAGGCTTTGCCATTATGTACATTTCCTTTGCGAAGGGTGTGGCGGTAAATCCTGCGGGGGCCTTGGTGGTGTTCATAAGATGCTTTTACAGAGTTTCTTTGTCGAAGATGGTCAGGGTAATCTCGTGGTTCTTGCTTGACGCACCGGCGTAGTTGGAGTTGGTGCCGGCGAAAGTCACTGTGTAAGTGCCCGGCTCAGTCCAAGTGTACTCGAAACTGTGCAGGTAGTTCTGGAGATTCTTGATTACCTGTCCTTTGTCGTTATCCACTTTGTTCAGCGGAGTGGGCTTAGACACAACCCAGCCGTCAATGGCATATGTGAGCTTGTTCGCTCCGACTCCCTGGAAAATGATATCGGCAGTAGCCGGCTTGTTGAGGATGATGGTTCCGTTGCCGTTGTTCTTGATGTACGGGTCCTCGACTTCATCGTTCATCATCACGCTCACGAAGTCCAGTGAAGAGAAATCCACGGTCTGCGGCTCCATTCCTTCAAGGTCAAGACTCAGCCCTCCGTTAATCCAGTAGGTCCTCTGCGTCTTCGTGTAGTCTTTCGGGCACCAGTGCAGTGCAATGCAGAAACTCGTCATATAGTCGTTTACCGCATATTCCTGATTGGTCCACACCTGGCTCTTTCCCTCGTTGTAATCAAGTTTTGTCCAGCCCTGCATTCCGCCTTCTACGATGGATTTCATAAGAGCCTTGTCAGCGGCCGCATTATCGCCGCTAAGCCCCTCGAAACTGTTGGAAATCCAGACTTCAAGCGCTCCGGCATCTCCATACCTTGCCTGGTACTCCATCTGGAGCGCGGCGCTCTTTACAGCGGCCTCGTCCACTTCGTAGCGGTTGCGGTACTGGTACTGGTGGCCTGTCTCGCCGCTGTAGAAGACGATGTTGTCGACCGACCCGTTGAAGTTGAATTTCACAGGGTCTCCAGCCAAATAGGTATTCTCCTTGTCCAGCGACACGGTGTAGTCGATTTCATATACTACGTCCTGTGTGCAGGATGCGGCCGCAACTGCAGCCAGCATAAGTATAAGTGTATATATCCTTTTCATTGTATTGCTCTCATCTTAATTATTTGGACCACAGTGAGTTCTGCTTCAAAAGCTTGTTCACTCCCAGTTCGATGGACGGGATTGGCAGAAGGATGTTCCTCTCGCTCACATTGCCTCCGATGGTAGATGCGCGGGTAGCCTTAACATTGTCGGACCATCTGCTGTCGGCCGCCCACTGAGTGTATTCGTGCATACTCTCTACATAAATGCCCCAGCGGATGAGGTCGAAGCGGCGCAGTGACTCGAAGCAGAGCTCCCTTCCGCGTTCGTTGCGAACAAGTTCACGGAAAGAGTCCTTGTCGTAGTCGGAGAGAGGCTTCGTCGCAATTCCAGCCCTGTCGCGGACTTCCTTCAGGCGGTTATATGCCTCCTGGGTAGGGCCTGAAAGCTCGTTTTCAGCTTCGGCGTACATAAGCAGAACGTCGGAGTAGCGAAGAAGAGGGAAGTTAATCGTGGTGTAGAGGCTCTTGGAGGTCTTCTGTCCTTCGTAGATGACTTCGCGGCGGAATTTTCCGCAGTTGCGGATTGCCTGGGCCGCGGTAGGGTCAGTGGTGGTGCTGACGCTCTTGTACACATACGGAGTCTTGTCAATGCCGGCTATGCACTTTCCGGTAGTCTCTCCGTAAGGCGGCTGGTTGGCATTGCCCGCGTAATTGTATGGCGGCATATTCCAGTTCTGACGCTTGTCTGTGATGGTCGGGAGGGCGTTTTCCTCGTCCGTGCGGTCAGTCTGCCAGTAGAGGTCCCAGAGTTTGAGGGAACCGTCGTACTGTCCGTATGCGTAGTTGCAGTTGAACTCACCGAACTTAGATGAACTGCTGTCTCCGCTCTGAAGACCGAGCACGTCTCCGAGTCGGCCGTTGGACCAGCTCTCAGCGCTCGTGCGGTCGCCCTTGAACTCGACTTCCCACATAGACTCGTGGTACTGGGTGTCGTACTGGTCGCTAATCATATTGATGAAAATCTGTGAGTAGTCAGGGTTGAGCTGATGCTTTCCGCTGTCGATTACGGCCTTCGCATAGTCCCTCGCCAAGGTGAGGAATTCAGTCTTGTCTCCGCCTTCCACGCTCTCTCCTGCGAGGAAGAGATAAACCCTTGCCAGGACGCCCTGAATGGTGGTTTTTGTCACGCGTGAAGGCTGAGGAGTGGTGTCATCACCGATGAGCGCAAGGCATTCCTTCATTTCCGATGCCGCCCAAAGGAGCACCGTCAGCTGAGGCGTAGCCTCGCACATAACCTCGTCCGGGGTCTTTGTCGCCTTGTCTTTCAACGGAACATCTCCCCAGGACTGGGCGAGTATGAAGTGGTAGTAGGCCCTGAGAAACCGTGCCTCGCTGTAGTATTTTCCGTCCTTGTCGAATTCGGTCGCGGAAACGGCCTCCATAAACGCGTTGGCGTTGCGGATGCCCTGGTAGGCTGCCGTCCAGATGTCATAGATCTGCACAGTGCCGGCGTCGTGGCGGTTGTACTGGAGGAAGTTTGTGCTTATGTCCCTGTTGAAGTAGCACAGGTCGTCGTTGTTCGCGTACATCGCCGAGTAGTAGTTCCCGTAGAACTGCTCCTTGTTCATCACTCCATACACCCCGGCAAGGCCGTAGCGGACCTCATCCTCGGTGTTGTAGAAGGTGTCAGAGCAGATGACTGTCGGGGTCTGATCAAGGAAACTGCAGGAAGCGGCTGCAAGAGCGGCTCCGGCAAGAAGAGTTATGTATCTGTATATCTTTTTCATTTTGTCAAACCTTTAGAATGTGAATGAAACGCCTCCGGTCAGTCCGAACGCCCTCGGGTAGGCGGACCAGTCAAATCCCGGTGTGAGCACTGAGTTCCTTGTGGACACCTCAGGGTCAGGACCGGTGTAGTTGGTGAACGTGTAGACGTTGTCGGCAGAGAGGTAAACTCTCATAGTGTCGAAGTGCATCTTTCTCAGAGCCTTGCGAGGAAGGGTATATCCGAGTGAGATGTTCCTCAGACGAAGGAATGAACCGTCCTCGACCACGCGGGAAGAGTAGAGATAAACTCCGTTTGCCTGCACCCTCGGAATGTCGCTCTCGGGGTTGCTTTCCGTCCAGCGGTTCTTGTAGGTCGCCCACTGGTTGGTGTTGCTGATGTTTCCGTTCTCGAAATAGAGGCGGTTGGCATTGAGGATGTCGTTGCCGTAGCTCCAGGAGAAGAACACGTTAAGGTCGAACCCGTAGAAATTGAATGTTGTGCCGAATCCGCCGGTGCTCAGAGGCTGTCCGCAGCCGATTACCGTGCGGTCGTTGTCGTCGATGACTCCATCCCCGTTGATGTCGCGGTATTTAGGGTCTCCCGGTCTTACGGCGCTCTTGCCTACTGAGGAGAGGTATGGGACTCCGTCCTTGAGGGATGTGCCGGAATTGAAATCGTCGTATTTGTATGTGCCTTCATAGATGTATCCGTACATAAGCCCGGAAGGTTTGCCCACCTGAGTGATGTAAGGGTACTGTCCGTTGAATTTCTGGTCCCAGGATACGCTGGAAAGGAGCGAGTACTGGTCGTTGGTGAGCGCGGTTACTTTATTGCGGTTGAGGGCAATGTTGAAGTTCGCGCTCCAGGTGAAGTTCTTCTTCTGAATGAGGACGGCGTCCAGGGTAATCTCACCTCCGTGGTTACGCATAGAACCGATGTTCATCATCGCGCTCGTGTATCCGGATGAAGATGGAATCGTCGCCTGAAGAAGAAGGTCGCGGGTGTTCTTCAGATACCAGTCTGCAGTGAGTTTGAGTCTGCTGTCGAAGAATGAAAGGTCCAATCCGACGTTCCACTGCTCCGTGGTCTCCCACTTAAGCTTGTCGTTGGACATATTGGAAGGGTAGTAGCCTGAAACCACCTGCCCGTTGAAGACGTAGTCATACGAGCTGGCGCTTCCCGGCTGGGTGGAAATCTGGGAGTAGAAGTCGTACGGGGTTGTCGTGCGGTTGTTTCCCGTAAGACCCCAGGATGCGCGGAGCTTTCCGTTTGAGAGCCAGGCGGCATTTTTCAGCCAGTCCTCCCTGTTGAAGTTCCAGGACAGTCCGGCAGAAGGGAAGTAGCCCCAGCGGTTCTCGGTCGGGAACTTGGATGAACCGTCGGCACGCATTGATGCGGTGAGGTAGTATTTGTACTTGTAGTTGTAGTTCAAGCGGAACAGTCCGGACATCATCGTCCAGTCATACTCCCACGGCTTCACGGTCTGATAGCTTCCCGTGTGGAGGCCGTTCAGCCCGAGGGACTCGGTGGTCATCTGGGTGGCTGAAGTGCCCTTGAAGTCGTATTTCTCGCCCTGAAGGGTGAATCCTCCGAGGAGCTGGAGGTGATGCTTCCTGTTGATGTTCTTAGTCCAGGTGAGGGTGTTCTCGTTCAACCAGGAAACTTTGTCGTACCAATAGATGGCTCCGTTGATGCCTTTGCCGGAAGGGGAACCGGAATATCCGGTGTAGGTCTGCGTGCCGTTGAATTCCTCGCGGCGGCGCTTGTACATAGAGTAGCCACCGGTAATTTTCAGTTTAAGCCCGTCGATGATTTCCCAAGTGAGTCCTGCATTGGAGTTGAGGTAGTCCACGATGGTCTTGCGGTACTCGTTCTGTGCGGTTTTCACCGGGTTGAAACGGTAGTCGTTCGCTCCCGTAACCTCAGAGTCCACAAGGTCGTCATACAGGTCGTCGGTGTTTCCGGAGCGGATAGGCTTCACCGGACGGTAGCCCCAGACTGAGTACATAAGCCATCCGGTTGCGGATGAGGATGCCTGAGCGTCAGTCGGAGTCACACCGTTTGTGATGGCTCTGGAGTAGTTCGCGAGCACGTCGAGAGTCACTCTCTTACCGAATTTCTGCTGGAAATTGATTTTTCCCTGATATCTCTGGAAATTGGACTTGATAATGATACCGTCCTGGTCCAGAGCCGAGAGGCTGATGTTGTAGCGGTTGCCGGCCTCTTTGCTTCCTCCGGAAATGGATACGGAGTAGTTCTGGGTGAGGGAAGTGCGGTAGAGTTTGTCCTGCCAGTCAGAATAAGGGATGTCGCGGTAATCCTCCACGGTGTAGGAGGTTATTCCTGCCGCCTCGTCGGCATCTGATGGCTTCAAGTAGGCATTTGTATTTCCCGTGTAGTTGTAGATTTCAGTCTGCAGTTCCACGAAGTCGTACCCGTTCATCAGTTCCACCTTGTTGGCAATCTGGTTCATAGTCCAGTTCGCGCTGAAATTGACCTTAGGTTTACCTTCCTGACCCTGTTTCGTGGTAATCACGATGACTCCGTTCGCTCCTCTGGCTCCATAGATAGCTGTAGCTGAGGCATCCTTGAGGATGTCGATGGACTCGATGTCTGCGGAGTTGAGGGAAGTCGCCATTGAACTCTCGGTCGGGAATCCGTCAATCACATAAAGAGGGGCGCTGCTCTGGGTGAGGGAGTTGTTGCCTCGGATGGTGATGTTCGCCTCGGTGCCGAGCGCACCGTCGGAAGTGGAGACCACGACTCCGGCGATTTTTCCCGTGAGGGCCTGGTCGAAGTTCGTCACGGGGGTCTTCATAATTTCCCCCATATCGACTTTGCTCACAGAACCCGTGAGGTCTCGTCTTGCCACTGTGCCGTAACCGACGCTGACAACTTCGGCGGCATCAAGAGTGAGCTTCTCTTCGCTGAGTGTAACATTAATTGTGCTTCTTCCTCCTACACTTTCCTTCACTTCAGTGAATCCGAGGCAGGAGAATACGACGGTTGCCTTGGCGGAAGACACGTTGAGGCTGTAGTTACCGTCCGCGTCCGTGGAAGTTCCGTTGGACGTTTTCCCGTCTTCGAATACGGTGACCGCCATAAGTGGAACCCCTGAGGCATCCACAACGCGGCCGCTGACCTTCACTGTCTGTGCCGATGCTGCAATGACCGGGAGGACAAGGAAGATGGTTGCGATGATTTTTCGTAAAGTTTGCATAGCGCAAAAAATTGGTGGTTAATTTATCTAAGGGATTTCTCCCGCAAATCTATTTTTTAAGCTGAAATTCAACTGGTTGTCCGTCAATGCACTTGACTTCAAGCACCGTGTTTCCTCCTTCTCTGCGGAGGGTGACAGAGTGGTTTTCATCTCTCAGAGACCATTCTCCGCTAAGCCTTACGGTCCTTAAAAGCGGCTGGCTCGCCTGGGAGGTCGTGTACCCTTTCTCGGTGATTCCAAGGTCCGGGGTGCAGACGCTCATAACGACTGTCCCGTCCTCCCTCTGGCGTTCCATCACTATGGTCTCGGCTGGGATTTCCGCTGCAAGAGTGGAGGAGGAAGTGTAGCCTTTGTAGCTGATGTAGGCGGTGATTCCGGTCGGAGTGTCTTTAACTACGTGAGCGGCATCGTCCGCCTGCAGAAGGGTGTATGGCAGTTTTTTCGAATACTTCGAGACTTCCTTTCCGCTAGGGCGCACAATCATCAGATATTCGTATGCGGCCTCGGAAGGGGAGACGCCGTGGTCAATCCAGGCCGTGATGAAATCCCCCTCGCCCGTTTTCTTTTTCGTGTCAGAAGGGGAGCTCTGGTGCTTTTTCTCGACATTGAGCCCGCGTGCGTTCTTGACGATGTAGGTGTTCCCGTTGATGTCGGTAAGAACCGTCTGACCATCGCCCTGTTGTCTCCAGGAATATGGGAATGTCCCCGAATACTCGTCGTTTATGTCCACCTCGGCGCTCGGGTCCTCAATCCTGAGCTGGTAGAGGGTGGTTTCGGTCGGGTAGGAGGAGTTGTTGGTTATCCCTGTGCCTATGAATACAATCCTGTTGTCGAAGCAGAATACGCTCTTTGTCGCGGTTGCTCCGGCGCAGAAGTTCGGACGGTCCTTTTCCGTGTAGGTGAAAGCGAGGCAGCCGTTCCGCCCCTCAAGCGAGGAGACTCCGGGGAAGCGGGATGTGTTCCTTTCCATAAGCGTTCCCTTCAGAGGATTCTCCAGCTTGTCGAACGGAAGATGTACCGAGGTGACTCCCGGGAAGCGGTTCCAGTCCCAGCCTTCCTGAGAGTAGCCGCTGCCTTTCTCGCCTTCGGGGAACATTACCTGGGCGGAACCATAGCTGAGATAGCGTCCGTAACGGTTGTCGGCGGCATAGATTTCAGAGCTCCATACATCGGAATTATATCCTTTGAGGGTTATCATCCAGTCTCCTCTTCTGTGCACTCCGAATGCCCCGTAGTTGTATACCCGGAAGCCTTCTGGGGCAGCCTTAGGCTTTATTCCTGCCTTCTTGATGGCTGCGGTGGCGTTTTTGTCTTTTCCTCCCATCGCGAGGAAGGCTCCTGCAAGGTCAGGGTCGGCGGAAAGTCCCGCACCGGTCTGGTCTCCCAGAAGAGAGAGGCGTGCGTATGCGAGAACATCCCTGTCCGGAATCTTTCCGTTGAAAGGATGCCTTCCGCAAACTCCGAATCCCCAGTCGCGTCCCTGGGTGTAGTCGTACATCGCCATCAGCGCCCTCTTCAGGTCCGCTCTTGCCGGAGAGTCAAGCTGGAACGGAGTCCCTTCGCAGAACCAGATGAAATCCCCCAGCGCTGCGAACGCTCCCACGGAATAGGCCGGATAGTGCCCGCCGTGGTGGAAAGAGGTGCCGTCCACCTTGAGGCCTCCCAAAGTGCCGTCAGTGAATCTCAGGGCCCCGCTTGTCCACTCTCCAAGTGCGTTCATATAAGCGAACTTCACGTTGTCGTCCTTTTGGAGCATTGCGGAGATTACCCTTGCGTTATGAAGAGTGTGGAAGGCATCCAGGGCACCGTCGCGTGTCTGTTCGTAAGGCTTTCGCACCTCCTGAAGGCCTGACCAGTATGTCAGAGTCTTGATGTACTCCTGCAGCTTGCCCGCTTTCTCGAGAGGTTTTCTCAGAATCCATATACCTTTATATATGTCGCGAACCTGGTAGCCGTAGTGGTGGTTCGTTCCCTGTCCGCTTCCGTAGGCAAAGCCCTGGTCGATGGCGTGGTCCATCGCGTCGATGACCCTCTGCAGGTGAGCCTCGCTACCGGTGTAGAGGTATTCGAGCGCATACCAGTAAACGATTTCCTGAATGAAACGGATGCGCATCTCTCCCGCGGCATTGTTGAACTCGTCGTCGCTAAGAAGCGGAGCTCCCGTTATGGCCCCGTTGGGGAGCCTTTTGATGCCATATTTTTCGATGCTCGTCTGAGCCCTTTTAAGAAGCGTGTTCAGAGTATAATTTTCCGCCGGGTTGTCCTCGCAGGCCCACTCGTCAAGCCTTTTCTCGACACCGCGAAGCATTGCTGCCTGGGAGTCGCTTATCTGCTTGAACTCCGGCTCGGGGTACTGCTCCCATTCCCAAAGCCTGCACCATTGCCACATATCCCTCGTCAGATGGCAGTTGTTCTGGGGAATCTGCTCGTCCGGGGTTATCTGGTCGTGCAGTTTTGTCTTTGAAAAAGTCACCCTGTCTATGTAAACCGTCCCGCTCGGCGTCCCCTCCGGAGTGGAGACTGTCATCTTTGCTGCGAGAGTGTTCCTGTCGGACTTCGGAGCATCTCCGTAGTAGCCGCCCTCGGGAGAGAGCATATCGATGTATTTTATCCAAATCGCCCTCCATCCTGTGTGGTTCATATTGAAATTGAAGTGGCAAATCTCTTTTCCCAGCCAGTCGTAGAAGGTGAAAGTGAGCGGAGAGGGGGCGGAGGCGGTGTTATATACCCACATCATAAGCCCCGCGCCGTCAACTTTCATCGAAGCCTCTATGTCGGCGTGGTTTGTAAACGAGAGTTCGCTCTTTCCGTTCCAGGAAAATTTTATTGACTGCTTTCCGTCTTTGAACTTGTCTTGGGAGAGTGAAATGGAGGCGTTTTCCCCAGCGGATATGAACGAAGGGAGAGCTGCTCCCTCAAAATTATATTGGGAGTTTATTGCGGCACCGGCCGGGAAAGAAATTGCCAGCAGAGCCAGCAGTGAGTATAATCTCTTCATTAAAAGTCTTTTATAAGGCGCAAATCTAAATAATAAAATGCGCATATTCCCCACAAATTTAATAATTTTCTTAAATTTGCCACATTTCTCCGTGAGCGTGCACGGATTTTTAGAATGACACAGAAACTATGACACGGAACCGATACATATTTATTCTCGTTATAGCGGCTCTTCTTTTTTCGGCCGGTGCCTCTGCTCAGGTGGTGGATTACGGCCCGGAGAGGGGAGTCCTCTCGTTTGAGGAGAGCGTCTCGCCGGCACTTCCGGGAAAAGGGTCCTCTTTGAGTGAGTCCCCGCTTCACTATAAATTGGGAACGCACTCCCTGTTATGGAAATGGAAAAAAAGAGGCTCTGAAATCTCCATCCCCGGCCCCATACCTTATATGAAAGAGAACCCGGACCCCAAGGAGACCTCCGTTTCCACCTTCGTCTTCTGGGTCTATGCCGAAAGGCCCATTGACGGGAAACTCACTTTCTCCTTCCGAAAAGGCGGGAGGGTTTGCTGCAGCTTTGAGTACGGACTGGGATTTAAGGGCTGGAGAGGCGCCTGGGTGGCATTTGACAGGGATATGACCGGCGTTCCGGAGGAGGGAATGGACGAAGTCGTGATATCCGCCCCTCGGAATGTGAGGCGTGGAGAGCTGTGGTTTGACGGAATCATCACTTCGGCTTTCGAGGATGTCCGCTACCACACCGCCGACTGGCAGGCTCCTTTTATCAACGCTGAAACAACCGTCCACTGGCTTGTACTCGGAAAAAGCTGGAATCTCAAGCTGGATATCCCCCAAGCCCCGCTTTCTTCAGCGGAAGTGAAGGATATGCAGACAATTTCCGAGCGGTTCATAAGCCTTGTCACCCCGCAGAAGAGAGTTTCCGTGGACTCTCTTCGACGGATGTACGAAAGTTACGGGATTGGGGAGACGCCGGATGGAACTGTGGTCGGGAAACCGATTTATTTCACCCGTTACGGCGAAACTTTCCTGAATCTGGGCATAAAGGACGCTTCAGCCTCATTCAAAAAGAACGGACAGCTTCTTCGCGCCTACAACGACAATCTTCTTGATGTTGCTGCGGCATATATTAAATGCGAGGATGCTTCCCAAAAAGAGGAACTTTCGCGGATGTATGTCAATATGACCCGCCACCTTCTTGACCAGGGCTTTGCGGCGGGAAGTGCCCAGGGAACCCTGCACCACCTTGGCTACAGTATGAGAAATTTCTACATAGCCCCGATGCTGATGAGGGATGTCCTCCGTGAGGCTGGCCTTCTGGATGATGTGCAGGCTGCGATGGAGTGGTTCTCCGGAGTGGGGGAGGTGAAAGTGGCTCCGAAAGAGCCCGGGATGGATATAGATGCGTTCAACACTTCGCTTATGGGAAGAATGGCATCTGTGCTTATAATGGAAAACTCTTCCTATAAATATGCCTACCTGAAAGCGCTTTCCCGCTGGATAGACAACGGGTTCAAGTACGCTCCGGGAACGCTTCCGTGCTTCAAGACCGACGGGTCTATGTTTCACCACCGCAGGTCCTATCCGGCCTACGCCGTGGGGGGACTGGACGGAGCTGTGAATGCCGTGTGGATGCTTCGCGGGACTTCTCTCGCGGTGTCGGAGGAGAGCCATTCCGCTCTGAAAAATGCGCTCCTTCAAATGAGTTTCTGGTGCAATCTCCGTTCGTTCCCTCTTGCGATGTCCGGTCGTCATCCTGACGGAAAAGGGGTGCTTTACCCTTGGCACTTCGCTCTTCTTGCCGACGCCGGCAGTCCGGACGGCAACTTCGCCATTGACCCGGACCTTGCGGCGGCCTTTCTTCGTCTGACCCCGGACCGGCCTTCCAAGACCAGAAAATGGAACACCCTTTTTGAAAGTGAGGGGATAGCACCTCAGAAGACCCCGCAGGGTAGCCGGAGCTATGGTTACAACTGTTCTCTTTCCCACCGGACAGGAGAGGCTCTGGTCACTTTCGCAGGGCACAGCCGCTACCTCTGGGCAACCGAGACCTACAACGGGGCGAACCTCTACGGACGATATCTCACCCACGGAAGTATGCAGATTCTCTGCGGCGGAGACCCCGTAATTGATTCATTCGGAAGCGGTTACGCCGTTCCAGGCTGGGACTGGTGCCATATCCCCGGAACAACAGCGGCTGAGGTGCCGATGGAGCGGATGAGGGCGAACGTGCTCAACGTTGACGAGTTTTCAGGCTACGAGGAAATGCTTCTTTCCGACGAGTGGTTTGCCGGCGGAGTGTCCCACAAAGGGCTCTACGGCGCTTTTGCGATGAAACTCCACGAGAGTGACAAATACAACGGAAGCCTCCGGGCGAGAAAGTCCTACTTCGCGTTCGGGGACAGAGTCGTGGCCCTGGGATCCGACCTTGAAAACGCCCTGCGGAGAAGCGAACTCCACACAACTCTTTTTCAGAACACCATCACCCCTGACACTCCGACCACCGTTGAGGGAAAGAGCGTCACTTCGCTTGACTACTCGGCCTCTCTGAACTCTCCGCTTACGGTTCTTTCCGACCGCCTCGGCAACACCTATTTTGTCAGAAATGCCCTTGTGAAGGTCTCCCGGGGCCTTCAGCACTCGCTACACGAAGAAACCGACGCCCCGACTGAGGGACTTTTTGAAAAAGCATACATATTCCACGGCACGATTGTGGGAAGAGGGGCTGTCGCCGGGGACATATATATGAAAGACGACTACGAATATATGGTGGGTGTGCTTGCTTCGGCTGAGGAGGTGGAAAGGTGGAAGAAGGCATCGCCATACACGGTCGTCCGCAAAGACTCCGGGGCACACGTTGTCCGGGACAATGAAAGCGGAGTTAGCGGCTGCGCGGTTTTTGAAGAAGGCGCTGTGGATTCGCTCGTTCTGCGCTCAACCCCGTCTATGATAATGTACTCGGAAGATGCCAACGGCGTTCTGACTCTCAGCGTCTGCAACCCGGACCTTGCCCTTTACAGAGGGGAAGCGGACGAAGTCTATGATGCTGAGGGAAAACGGGTTGAGAGAAGTGTCTATGGCAGGAAATGGATAGACTCGCCTTGCCTTCCGACCAATGTGACATTGACTCTTCGCGGACTCTGGAGAATCTCGGACGGCGGGAAGAGCGAAGTCAGAGTGAGCCATCTGGAGCGCTGCACCACGCTCTCTTTCACCACGGCGGAGGCCAGAACAGAAGAAATACAACTTGTAAAGATAGAATTATGAAACTCTCCGAAAAGATAAAACTTGGACTTGTCCCCCTCGCGGGCCTTGCCGCATCCTCGTGCGCAGACAACGTGAGCGAACATCCCAACATCATATATGTGTTCCCGGACCAGTTCCGCAACCAGGCTCTCGCATTCTGGAACGAAGACGAGTACAACCCCTATGTCCGCTGGACGGCAGACCCGGTCGAAACCCCAAATCTCGACGGTTTCGCTTCTGAGGGCGTGGTTCTCTCCAGGGCGATGAGCAACTGCCCGCTGAGCAGTCCCTATCGCGGAATCTTCCTTACCGGAATGTACCCCGAAAGAAGCGGAATCACGCTCAACTGTATGGCGGAGCGCCCCGAAAGCAGTCTCCGCGACGATGCCGTCTGCATAAGCGATGTCCTTAAGGCTCAAGGATATAGCTGTGGATATGTGGGTAAACTCCACGCCAATTTCCCGACTCCCAATGACCCCGCAAATCCGGGTCATTATGTCAGCGACCTTGTGCCGGAGTGGGATGCCTACACCCCGGCAGAGAAGCGCCACGGTTTTGACTGGTGGTACTCCTACGGCACTTTTGACGAGCACAAGAATCCGCACTACTGGGACACCGACGGGGTGAGACACGACCCGCACGAGTTTTCCGTAAAGCACGAGACTGATAAGGCGCTGGAGTTCCTTCGCAACCGTCACGGCGAGAGGGACAAGAACGCCCCGTTCTTCCTTGTTGTCGCCTACAACCCTCCGCACAGCCCCTATTCCGGAGCGAAAGACTGTATGGAAGAAGATTATAATCTCTATAAGGATAAGTCATTCAAAGAGTTATATGTGCGTCCCAATGCCGATACCCTTCTTCCCAAGGCTCCTTCGGCAAGGTATTACTTCGCGAACGTAACTGCCGTTGACCGCGAGTTCGGCCGCATCCTGAAGGAAGTGAAGAATTTGGGATTGGACAAGAACACAATCGTAGTTTTCACCTCCGACCACGGAGAGACTATGTGCAGCCACTCCACTCCGGACCCGAAAAACTCCATTTACACCGAGTCCTTCAACGTCCCGATGATTATCCGTTACCCCGAGAAAATCCGTCACCACGTTGACACGACTCTCCTTTCCAGCGTCGACATTATGCCGACACTCCTTTCGATGGCGGGACTTCGCAATGAGGTTCCCGAGAGTGCCGAGGGAGAGGACCTTTCACCGCTTCTTATGCAGAACGGGGAAGAATGCACGGCACCTTCTTCTGTGCTGTACATTCGCAATGTCAACGGAGAAAAGGACGCTGACGGCCTTGTGAGGGGATTTTTCCCCGTGGCGCGCGGAATAAGGACTGCCACCCACACGATGGAGGTTGTCATCAATCGGGATAAGACCTTGAAGAGCGTCACAATCTTTGATGACACCGCTGACCCATACCAGATGAGCCCTATCGACTACCGTGAATCTCCCGAACTTTTCACATCACTTCTTAATGAATTGAATGATAAACTAAAAGAAGCCAATGACATTTGGTATCGTGATGGTGTGATTCTCGGCTTAAATTTTTAACTTTGTCCCCAATGCGCTGTAACATAACAGCAGCCATAATTTTAATTGTTCGTTTATGAAACGTTTCGCCAGCCTTACCGCCATCCTCCTTGTGGGGATTGCTGCCGTCTCCTGCAGTCTTTCGAAGATTGAGGAACGGTTGGACTCTCTCGAAACCCGCATCGCGGATGCGGAAAAATCTGCAGGAGTCGCCTATCAGAATGCCCTCGCCCTTCGCAGCCTCTACTCCGAGAGCGTGTGGATTGAAAAATATGAGGAAATAACTGACGCCTCCTCCAAAGTGACAGGATACACCTTGACTCTCAACGATGGAACCACGGTGAAGGTAATCTACGGCCTTGAGGCAGAGCCTCTTGTCCCTCTTATCGGAATTGACGCCAAAGGAAACTGGACTGTTTCCACAGATGGCGGAAAGACCTTCACCCCTCTTGAAGGCACTTCCAGCGCCCTTTCCGAGGACGGAATCACCCCTCAGCTGAAGGTTGATGACCTCGGATTCTGGATGGTAAGCACGGACGGCGGAAAGAGCTGGACCCGTCTTCTCGGAGATGACGGAAAGCCTCAGAGCGCAACTGCCACATCTTCCTCTTCTTCCTCCTCACAGGGTTCCAGCATCTTTGTTGACGTTAGATATGACTCGGAAACCGCTGAAATGGTCTTTACCCTTATTGACGGGGACGTACTTCGCATAGACGTCGTGGATGATTTCATCTTTACCGTCGAGGGCTATGAAGCCGGGGCGGCGATATTCCTTGGGAAGACTCTATCGTTCAACATCACTGAGAAAGGAGTCGCCGAGGCTCTCATCAAAGTTCCGGATGGCTGGGCTGCAAGCATAAGCGACGGAAAACTTCTTGTGGAAGCTCCTTCAGCAGGCTCTGCCGGAGAGTACACTGTGGGCATCACTGTCGTATCGGAGAAGGGTCTTCTCAAGACTGTGAACCTTGTTTTCACTCTTTCCGAGCTTGGAGAGGGTCTTTTGGACTTTTCATACGCGGGCTACAATCACGGCGAGAGTGCCCCTGCAGAGGCCTCTTCGCTGGGTTACAAGGTTTATAACGTCTGCGACTACGGCGCTGTGCCCAATGACGGCAAATCCGACAGGGAAGCCTTCCTCAAATGCCTTGAGGCGGCTCTTGGAGTGAGTTATACTGTGAATGGCAGCAACGTAATCTGCTTCAATCACAAGGCCGCGGCCAACGCCATAGTATATTTCCCGGAAGGGGAGTTCATTCTTCACACCGCTGACGACGACGTCGCCCTCTCAGGCAAAAGCCCGAGCCAGACTATCCAGATTCGCAGCGGCAATTTCATCATTCGCGGAGCGGGACGCGACAAGACCAAGCTGGTTATGCAGGATGCCAATCAGCCTTCAGACGCATCGGTTCTTTACAGCTCCCCGGCGATGATTGAACTCAAACACAACAGCGGCCTGTCGAAAGTGACTGACATTGCCGCCAATGCCGCTAAGGGCTCCTTCAGCGTTGAGGTAGCCTCCGCCGCCGCCCTCTCGGAAGGCGACTGGGTGTGCCTTACCGTTGTGAACAACGACCCTGCCTTCATCCAGGCTGAACTCAGCGCCGCTTCTCCTACATCTTCCGAACTCTCAACGATGACAAATATCGTCAATACTGGAGTCCAGGTCTATGATTATCACCAGATTAAGTCCATCTCAGGGAATACGGTCACTTTCTATGAACCCCTTATGCACGAGGTGGACCTGCAATACACGGCGAACACCAACGCCAACGGTTACAATTGGAGAATCGACTCCTATCCGCACTACGAGAACGTGGGCGTGGAAGACCTCACTTTCAAGGGAAATGCAAAAGCGGACTTCGTCCACCACGGAAGCTGGCAGGACGATGGCGCGTTCAAACCCATCAATTTTACCCGTCTTGTGAACTCCTGGATGCGCAGGGTAGGCTTTGAGAGCGTGAGCGAGGCTTGTTCGCTCATCTGGTGCGCGAACGTTTCCGCCTACGACATTACTTTCAGCGGAAACCGCGGCCACGCGGCAGTTCGCTCCCAGTGTTCGTCACGAGTTTTCATCGGTGCCACCACCGACACGGCCTCCGGTTACCTTGTGGACAATTCTTCCGTTTACTCCGAAGGGGCGGGTCAGTACCACGCGGTGGGCGTGTCGAAGCAGAGTATGGGAACTGTGCTCTGGCGAAATACCTGGGGCAGCGACAGCTGTTTTGAGTCTCACGCTACGCAGCCCCGCGCGACTCTCATTGACTGCTGCACGGGCGGCTGGATGAAGTACCGCCAGGGTGGTGACCAGAATCAGGTGCCGAACCACCTTGACGACCTTGTCATCTGGAACTTCTGCTCTCTCACGGCGCAGAGCGCGACGTTCAACTTCTGGGACCACTCCAGCCTCTGGTGGAAGTTCCTTCCGCCGGTTATCGTCGGGTTCCACGGGCAGCCGACCACTTTTGACGAGTCACAGGTGAAACTCCTCCAGAGCAACGGCACCCCAGTCAGTCCGGAGTCCCTCTATGAACAACAGCTTAGGGCCCGTCTCGGAGCGCTTCCTGCGTGGCTTACTGCATTGAAATAAATTTGGCTTACAGCATAAAATTGATATAAAACATTCAAACATTATGAAACGCATATCTGCAATATTTTCGGCTATACTGCTTGCAGGCTTCTTTACAGCCTGCTCTGACATCTCCAAACTGGAGAACCGTCTTGATTCGGCGGAAAGCCGCATTGATGCCCTGGAGAAGAACCTCGGCACAATCAACTCCAATGTGGAGGCCGTCAAGAAACTTGTTGACGGGGGAACGGTGAGCAGCGTCACGGAGAAAGACGGGGTTTACACCATCACCTTCAGCGACGGCAAAGTCATCACGCTCAACCAGGGCAGCGTCGGAGTAGCCTCTGCTCCGATTGTTTCCGTTGACTCCGAAGGCTACTGGACTGTGGACTACGGCAAGGGTGCCGAGTACATCCTTGTGGGCGGAGAGAAAGTCAAGGCGGCTGGCTCTGACGGCGTGACACCGAAGTTCGGAGTGGACGCATCAGGCTACTGGACAGTAAGTTACGACAATGGCCAGAACTTCTCTCAGGTTAAGGACGCTTCCGGCAACCCTGTGAAGGCTGTCGCGGAGGAAGGAGGCTCGGCGGGAGACTCATACTTCAGGAGCGTCAGCGTGAGCGATGACAAACTTGAAGTAGTGCTTCAGGACGGTTCCGCCTATTCTCTTCTTATCGTCAAAGACTTCTCCTGCGTAATCAAAGGCGCGGACGACCTTGTGACATTCTCTTTGGGAGAGACCAAGACTTTCTCGGTTGAGACCGTCGGAGTTGCGGCAGTTATGGTGACCGCACCCGAGGGTTGGACGGCTTCTTTTGAAACCTCGCTTCTTACAGTCACTGCTCCGTCCACAGTAACAAAGTCCCTCTCTGCCGACAGCAAGACAGACGTCTGCCTTCTTGCCATCTCCGAGAGCGGCATCAGCTCAATCAGCAAAGTCCGTGTGGAAGTTTCTTCCACTCCGCTCACCTATCCTGGTCTCTATGGCAAATACCGTAACGGCGAGGATGTTGTCATCGGCGGGGTCACTGTGAATAAAACTACCTATCCAACAGTAAATTACATAAGCGCTTCAAGCTCGGACAAGACGCTCAAAGCCGGAGTGAATTTCGTGGATTCTGACGTTGTCGCCGCTTTCCCGACCGATGAAATCGCACTTCCGTTTATCGTTGCCGGCAACACCGAGGGCAGCAGGACCAAGGTCTCAGCTTCAGCTCAGGTGAAGTTCGCCTCCACCGCGACAGTCGCTGACAATGTTATTGAGTTCCAGAATGTCAGCCTCAGCACTGACGGCATCGCGGAAGGCTATCTGCTCGCCAATTCTTACGACAACACCATTGACCGCATCGGCCTGAAAGACTGTTATCTTGAGCTTGTAGGTGACAAAAACCTCAGTTATATGCTCTCGTCAAGGAACGTGAACTCCTTCGTTGTGAAGGACTGTGACGTCAAGGCAAACTCTTCGAAGGTGGTGTATATGTTTCAGGTACAGGCAAATGCCTGCACGGTGGCTCAGCTGACCTTCGACAACAATGTGTTCTGGTCCGAGAGCGCTGTCAAGGGATTCTGCCTCTACCATAACAGGCAGTCTGCCGTTTCCTCTGTGACGATTACCCACAACACCTTCGTCAATGTCTATCCGCCGGCATCATACGCCTACTGCCAGATGAATGACCTCGTTGCGGGCAGCATCTCCAACAACCTGTTCTATTTCACCGACTACACTACCAACTGCAACACCAGCTATACCGGAATAGTGAAGGAGGAAACGAAGACCAATGTGGATGAGACGCTCTATGCGACATTCGTTTCCAACTACGCCATCTATGCCGAAGGAGCGGTGCCGACAAAGAGGATGAAGGTGGGTCAGAATACGAACCCGGGCACAATCTACAACAAGACTCAGGAAGATGCATCGGAGATTTTTGACTTCACCGAAGACTCAGAGAATTTCAACATTTCCAAGGGCATCTTCAAGTCCAAGAAGGCTGAGTACGGCGCACAGAGATAAAAAATTGTAAATTATGAATAATCAGACATTTGTATTGGGGGGAGCAGAGTATTCCGCCCCCTCCCTTGAAGTTCAGTCAGTATTGACTGAGGAGGGCGTGGCTGCAAGCTTCGACGCTCTAAAGGAGAACGAGAAAGTTATTGAATTTGAATAGGCCGCGGAGTATGAAAACAAAGAAACTTTTCCTCTTGCTAGCCACTTCAGCTGTGGCTGCATTCTCCTCCTGCACGAAGGATAACCTTCAGGAGAACTCCCTGCCGGAGCTTTCTCCGCTCACGGTCTCGGCTTCATCTGAGCCCGGCGTGAAAGCGGCATTCTCTTCCGAGAACTATCCGTCTGTGGTCTGGACCGGCACAGAGTCCATCAGCGTTTTGGGCGCAACTACAGGCAATCAGACCTTCTCCACCACTGACTCCGGCTCAAGCGCCGAGTTCAGCGGACTTGCAAGCCTTTCTGACAACGACCTCTATGCGGTCTATCCATCCGACGAGGCGGTAACTCTTAATAGCGGCGAGACTGTAACCCTTGCAAACGTCACCGTGCCGGCCGTTCAGACTGCCACGGACGGAAGTTTTGACCCTAAGGCGTTTGTCTGCGTTGCTTCCACAACGAGCGAGAAACTCAATTTCTCCTTCAAACCGCTCGTCTCCCTTCTGAAGTTCCGTCTTGATGATGCGGCCAATGTCGAGAAGGTGGTCCTCTTAGGGAACAACAACGAGAATATGGCCTGCACCGCTTCTGCAGTTACCCTTGAGGGCTCTCACGCGGGCACATTTACCAATGTCAGCAGTAGCGTCACTGTGAACGGCCCGTTCCAGTCCGACTGTGACTACTTTGCCGTCACCCGTCCGCAGGTGTTTGCAGATGGCATAACCATCTTCGTCCAGTACACTGACGGCACGGTGAAGTCCTGCAAGGCGAAGGGGCCGCTGTTCGACTCCGGCGAAACTCGCGGCTACATCTGTTCGCTCGGTACCATCCCGTCCGACAAACTCAAGGAAGTAACCGACCGCTATGCGCTTTACAACGCCGGATTCGACATCACCGTGGGCTCCGCGACATTCAATGCTGCAATGGAGAACGCTCCTGCGGCGTCTACACTTGAGGCTACGACGGCGGATGTGGATATCAAGTCTACAATAAACGGGACAAAGAAGAACATAATCGTGTTCCTATCCAGTGAAAATGACTATAAGTTCACATTGGCTGCAACCGCCAATCTCGTGGAAAGAGTCATTTTGGTAAACAGATATTCAGACAAAACTGTGAGCGTTGATGCAAGTGAAGGCGGCAGGGTGTTGGCAAAGACCGGTTCACTGTATATGAAGGATATTGACCTCTCTGTGGCCACGTCATCGTCAATTACCTACTTTATATACAATTATAATATTACCACTGACGTAGATGCACTAGTCTTTGACGGCTGCAAGATTTCTAATATCGATATGAACTTCCTCGCCTTCACCGGCACCGGAATCATCAAGAATATCGAGATTGTTAATTCTGACCTCAAGTTCAACGCCTCCGCTTCTTCTACCGTAGGCGCTGCTGTAATTAGGTCTAATCAGAGTGTTACCTATCCGAAAGTGGTTTTCAACGAGAATATCCTCTATTGCGCAGACAACGTGGCACGTCAGGTGGCAATGTTTTCAAACAGCAATACAACTTTGAATGCCAGCATCGCCTCTCTGACCTTCACGCGGAATACTGTGGTGGGGCTTTATCCAACTCAGAAATTCTCCTATTTTATGGTCAATGCCTTGACTAGTTACACCTCCGGCAACAACTACTACCATCTGCCGAAATATATCGACACTCAATTTGCCGGCGAAAAGTATCTTGCAATAGTCAATGCCACGACAAATCCTACGGACAATTCAATCACAAGGGATTATCTCTGGTATGAAAAGGCAGATGATGCTGCCGCAGCAAAGATTCTGAAGGCATTCAAAACGGATTTGGAAAATGACAAGGAGGTTTATTATCCATATATGAATTATGCTTCAGATAAGAACGTTCTGAGCATTGATTGGGATGCTGAAACATTCGTAAGCTCCAACAAAAATTACGGAGCCACGAGGTAGTGTATAATTCAATATTAAAGAAAGGGGATGACCAAAAAGTCACCCCCTTTTTTGTGCGGTGGGAAGGGTCTATTCCAACGGGTCAACCGCGGTGTCGGCGCTGTAGAGCTTGCCGGTCTGTTGCAGGAATTCGTTCTTGAGCGTCTTGAGAAGCTCCGGATTGTTTGTCGGAGCGCTCTGTGAAGGGTCTTTTTCCAAGTCCCAGAGCGTGTCTTCGCTGTTGCAGCCAAGCTCGATACCGGTGGAGTTGGTGTTCGCCCCCGAGTAGGATGGAATCAGGACGTGGTTCCCTTTCCTGTAGGCGAGGCGTCCCTGCGCTTCAATGACTTGAGACTCCCTTCCGCCTTCGAGTCTGCGACCGAGAAGCACATCCGGATAGGACTCGCTGTCAAGCCCCTCCGGGACCTTTCCTCCGGTGAGCTCTCCGAGCGTTGCATAGAGGTCCATCTGGCAGAAATATGCCCGGCTGACGGCAGGCTCAATGTGGCCTTTCCAGTAGACGATGAACGGGATATGTGTTCCGGCATCGTAGAGGCTGTATTTCCCGCCCCTAAGGCCGTTGTCCGGGTCGTGACCCTTCTCTATGGCAATTTCCTCTGCCCCGTCGTCATATCCGTCCTGAAGCACGGCACCGTTGTCAGAGGTGACGATGATAAGGGTGTTCTCAAGAAGTCCCAGAGCGCGAAGTTTCGCGATTACCTGTCCGACGCACCAGTCAGCCTCAATAACGGCATCTCCACGGCATCCCAGTCCGCTCGCTCCCACAAACCTCTCGCCGGGAACTCTCGGAACGTGTGGCTCGTGCAGACCGTAATAGAGGAAAAACGGTTCACTTTTGTGTTCTTCAATGAAATCGGTGACTTTTGAAAGGAAATAATCGGCCATCGTGGTGTCGTCCCACCTTGCGGCTTTTCCGCCTTTCATATACCCGATTCTCGGAATTCCGTTAATCACCGTGCCCTGATGCCCGTGAAGCCATTTCATCCTCATCAGTTCAGGGTTGGTGAGGGCAGTGGGTTCGCCATCGAAGTTTTTTTCGTAGTCAACAAGGATAGGGTCATCTTTCTCCAGCCCCACCACTTTGCCGTTCTCGACATAGACGGTCGGCACCCTGTCGACGGTCGCCGGAATCAGGTTGGTGTAGTCGAATCCGACGGTGTTTCCAGACGGCGTGATTTCCTTGTTCCAGTCCAGCTTTCCGTAGCCCATCCCCAAGTGCCATTTACCGATGGCGGCTGTAGAATATCCCTCTTCCTGCATCATCTTGGGGAGAGTGGGAAGTGAAGGGTCAATCAGTAGGGGAGCGTCTCCGGGGAGGATTTTCGCATCGGAATTTCTCCAGGGGTACATCCCCGTAAAGAGTGCGAACCGGCTTGGGGTAGAGGTCGCTGAAGTGGCGTAGCAGTTTTGGAACCGCAGTCCTGCGCTCGACAGGGAGTCAATGTGCGGGGTGCTGATTGTGCGTGAGCCGTAGCAGCTGACGTCTCCAAGCCCGAGGTCGTCAGCAACGATGAGCAGAACGTTCGGACGCAGGGGTTTTTCATCCTGCTTGGAAGCGCATCCGCTGCTGATGCCGGACAGAACCAGCAGCGAAGACATCTTGCCGAATTCGGTAAGAGAAATGGCTCTTCTTTTAATATGTGTCATAATTGATGGGTTTTACATCAGAAGTGCTGAGACATCCTCGCCCCTTTCCAGGGCCTGTCGGATTTGAGTGGATGAGACCGTGACTAGAGGCATATCAATTAGGTCTATGCGTGCCTCGGGAACTTCCTCCTGAAGCGCTGAGATAGCAGCCTCCGCGGAGAAGCCCTCGCGTGGGAAAACCGCAACTCCGTACTCCGAAAGGATGCGGCGGTAGTCCCTCCAGCGTCTGAAATCCGCAATCTGGTCTCCTCCTACAACGAGCGTGAACTCCTCATCCCCCGGGCTTTGTGCCTTCAGAGCATCGAGAGTGGAAATGGTGTAGTTGGGGAGGGGAAGATGAAACTCCACATCGCTCACCAGCACTTTGCCCCCGAGCTCGGGATGCCTTGAGAGGGCATCGCGTGCCGCAGCGAGCCTTCTCGGAGCGTCATCCTTTCTTGCCGAGGCCTTCAGCGGGTTCACGGGGGAGACCACGAGAAGAACGCGGTCATAGAGCCCGACAAGGCGCTTTAGAATCGCGAGGTGGCCTATGTGGAGGGGATTGAATGATCCGGAGTAAACTGCAGTGCGCATTGTGTGGAGGAACTTGGCTGTTCTCAGAACATCGGGGAGCCGCGAGACTCTATTTGTTCAGAAAATCATTAACTACCTTTTCCGCATCGGAGAATGCCTTCTGGAGGTCATCATTGATGAGGATATAGTCGAACTTGTCGGCATAGGACATCTCTTCAGCGGCCTTCGCAAGCCTTTTCTCTATGGCCTCGGGAGAGTCGGTGGCGCGTCCGATGAGCCTTCGGCGCAGTTCCTCCACAGACGGAGCCTGCACAAAGACGGAAAGTGCCTTGTCGCCGAAATACTTTTTGAGGTTCAAGCCGCCTTTCACGTCCACATCGAATATCACCGAATTGCCCTTGTCCCAGATGCGCTCCACTTCGCTTTTGAGCGTGCCGTAGAAGGAACCTGCGTAGACTTCCTCGTACTCGACGAACTCGTCTGAGGCAATCCTGCGGCGGAATTCGTCCGCAGAGATGAACCAGTAATCCACTCCGTCTTTTTCGGCGCCTCGTGGCGCGCGGGAGGCAGCGGAGATTGAAAATTCGAGCTCCGGATGCAGCGAGAGGATGTGTCTAACCACTGTGCTTTTCCCGGAACCGGAAGGTGCGCAAAAGATGAGCGCTTTTCTATTGTCTTTTTGCATATTATTTCAAAATTTCCGCAAAAATAACTAATTTTGCGTGATTTTTGTCGCCCCGGGGATGTTAAAATGTGCGTGGGATTTGAGCGTTTGATTAGTCGGGTTAGGGGAGACAAAGCGGTTTAGGCAATAATATCAACATAAATTTTATAAAATTATGGTATCATTCAAGGAAATCGGTCTTGTGAACACCAAAGAGATGTTCGCTAAGGCCATCAAAGGAGGTTATGCAATTCCTGCATTCAACTTCAACAATATGGAGCAGCTTCAGGCCATCATCCAGGCCTCTGCCGAGACCAAGTCTCCGGTTATTCTCCAGGTTTCAAAGGGTGCGCGCAACTATGCAAACCAGACCCTTCTCCGTTATATGGCAGAGGGCGCTGTAGAGTACGCTAAGGAACTCGGCTGGGAGAAACCTCAGATCGTTCTTCACCTTGACCACGGTGACTCTTTCGAGCTTTGCAAGAGCTGCGTAGATATGGGATTCTCTTCAGTTATGATCGACGGTTCCTCACTTCCATACGAGGACAACATCGCTCTTACTAAGAAAGTCGTAGAGTACGCTCACAAATATGACGTTACCGTTGAGGCTGAGCTCGGAGTTCTCGCCGGTGTTGAGGATGAGGTTGCCGCTGAGGAGTCTCACTACACCAAACCTGAAGAGGTTATCGACTTCGCTACCCGCACAGGCTGCGACTCTCTCGCAATCTCAATCGGAACTTCACACGGCGCATACAAGTTCAAACCAGAGCAGTGCACACGTGACCCGAAGACCGGCCGTCTCGTTCCACCGCCACTTGCATTCGACGTTCTCCACGAGATTGAGAAGAAGCTTCCTGGCTTCCCTATCGTTCTCCACGGTTCATCTTCAGTTCCGCAGGAGTATGTTGACATCATCAACGCTAACGGCGGAAAACTTCCTGATGCAGTCGGCATCCCTGAGGAGCAGCTTCGTGAGGCCGCAAAGAGCGCTGTATGCAAGATCAACATCGACTCTGACTCACGTCTTGCAATGACCGCTGCTGTCCGCAAGGTCTTCAACGACAAGCCGGGTGAGTTCGACCCTCGTAAGTATCTCGGACCTGCACGTGACGAGATGAAGAAGCTCTACGAGCACAAGATTGTTGATGTGCTTGGCTCTAACGGCAAAGCTGAATAAGGCCGGGGCGCAGAAAAGGTGGTCTACTGCGTTACGCTCCATCCTTTTCTGCATCCCCTTGCATTTATGTCTTATTAACTAAAAGCAGGCTGACGATTTTCGTCAGCCTGTTTTTCTTAGAGAGGAACAAAATACCAAGTTATGGGTATTGCAGGAGGGGCCACAGTGGCGTACCTTTGCAACATCAATAATCGTTTAGCCATTTTTATGAGTTGAGAGGGTTTATGTTGTGAAAGCATAAATCCTCTTGTTTTTTTACTTTCGTCGTAAGGATAATATCTCTTCTCGGCTTATTTTTTGTGCGCATATATTACGCCTTTTTTGAAAAGGCTGAGACGGACAAAGTGTCATACACATCTATATTGCTCGAAAACAACATAAACACAAAATAAACAATAATTATGAAAAAGTATTTTGCAATTGCGATGATTGCGCTCGCAGCACTCTTCGCATCATCTTGTAAGAAAGACAACTCCAAAACGGAGGACGGCCCTAAGGCTACTTATCGCAATAGTTGGGTCTCAGAAGAAATGGATGCAGCATCAGCACTCGGAGAAGAACTTCTGGATTTACCTGCTGACGCTATGACTCAGATTGTTGACAAAACCAAAGATCTCAAATTCCGTCGTGCAATGGTTTTTGCAGATGGCGGAAAGGGTGTTGTCGGAGTGCTCGTCAATAAGGCAAATCTCCTCGCTTTGGTCAACGCTGTCAGCGACTGGGCATCAACTTCCACTACTCTTAGCGATGAAGATAAGGAAACGTTAGCTCAGGTAACGCTTTTCCTGAAAGCCACATTCAGCAGGCTTAATGACAACGATGTGCTCGGCTCCGAGTTCACTTACACAGCTGAGGAAACCGATGCTACAAGCGGAAAACTTACGACTGTAATGTCTTCTACAGATGAAAGCGGCAACCCGTCTAAGACCACGACTGTGATGGATTACAAAAACCTCTCTGAAAGCAGCATCACACTTTCTTATGCGGCTGGTGGCGTAATTACCCTTTCTTCTGCAACTTCCCTCGGAATTAAGGTCGGAAATCTTGTGGACATAAATTCTTTGATGCCAAGTGCTGAGTAATAACTACTTTATACAATAAAAGGGGATGGCCAAAAAGTCATCCCCTTTTTTATTGCAGAGTAGCAATATTATATCTCGACTCCGTTGTCGCTAAGCAGCTTTTTCAGGTCGCTTCCCTGGGTGTAGTGCGCCGCGTTCATTCCGTTGCGCAGGGCCGCTTCCACATTGAGAAGGGAGTCGTCGATGAAGAGCATCTCTTTCGGGAGAATAGGCTTCTCCGGAGTCCCGGAGAGATTCTGAATGCCACGGATAGTCTCCTGATAAATCTCGTCGCCGGGTTTGAGGAGTTTCATCTGGTAGGAGATGAAAAGATGTTTGAAGTATTTCGGCACATCCAGACCGTTTTCCTTGAATCTCCGAAGGCAGATAGGGGTGCTCATCGCATTGTTGTTGCTGAGCATATAAAGGTCATATTTCTGGCTGAGGTCCTTGACCAGTTGAACTTTATAGGGCTCTATCCCCACGATGAACGGCTCAAAGGCTTTCGGGATGTCCTCGCGGGTCTTTCCCGGAGAGCACATCGCAAGCACCCCGTCGTAAAACTCATCAGCGCTGATTGCGCCCCTCTCAAGCTGCTCAAAAATGCCCTTCTGGTGCGATGCGCCCACGATTTCATTCACCTTCTCGAACCCGAGATTTTCCCTGCAGGAGCGCCAGCAAGCCTCCAAGTCGAGGTCAAGAAGCACTCCGCCCAAATCAAATACAATCGCCTTTATCATTGTGTACTGTTTTTATGTCTTTTATTCCGGTTGTTGAACTTTCCCGTTTCTGAAATTAGTCTTCATTTGCGTTGAAGTGCAAAGTTAGCTGAATTTATGGAAGGAATGCTCTTGCCGGTGAGTGTGTTTGAAAAAATAATGTTACCTTTGTCAAGTTTTAGCGCAACTATATTATTTTTTTTGCAAAACCTGAAACGGACGAAGAGTCATACGCATCTATACCCCCCCCCGGAAACAACATAAACACAAAATAAACAATAATTATGAAAAAGTATTTTGCAATTGCGATGATTGCGCTCGCAGCGCTCTGCGCATCATCTTGTAACAAAGACAACTCAAAGAACGAGGATAAACAGGACGTGACCTACTGCAAAGCCTGGGTGACCGAGGAGGCGCCCGCTACCGAAGCTGCTGGCGACTTGATAATGGCGGATGTGTCTCCGGAAGCGATGGAAGAACTGCAGGAGGCACTCAAAGACATTAAGCTCCGCAGAACAATTTCCTTCTCGGATAACGGGAAGGGATATTCCGGAATCCTTGTTAACAAAGCAAGTCTAAATCAATTGGCAGATGCGATTAGCCAGTGGGCCTCTTCTTCCCGCTATCTTGGCGAAAGTGCCAAGAGCGACTATCAGGAGATTGCGATAGCAATGAAACTTACATTTAACGTATTAACTGATAATGATGTTTTAGGCTCAGAGTTTTCCTACACGGCAACTCCGACCGATCAGACGAGCGGCCGCTTTATGTTTAGAACTGTGACTGATGATAGTGGTATTAGAGGGGAAAATACTTTGGAAGTCGAGTATAAGGGTTTTACGGACTCCACGCTCACCCTTGTCTATAGCTCGGAGATAGAAATTTCATTTATTTCTGCAGCTTCATTGGGAATCACAGTCGGCAAATTAGTAGACGGATTTTCCGTTGAGTGATAGTTTAAGGAGGGGACTAATTTTTATCCCTCCCCCTTTGTACGAAAGAGAGACTGACTGTCAGCCTCTCTTTTTCGTATGGTGGAAAAGAACTTTTATGCCGTCCTCTTTGTTGGTTTTTGGAAAAATATTCCTATCTTTGCAGTCACGTCTTTTGGGGACGTGTTTGCGGGTGTAGCTCAGTGGTAGAGCATCGGCTTCCCAAGCCGAGGGCCACGAGTTCGACCCTCGCCACCCGCTCAAAATAGTCTGGCCCAAATGTTTTGGGACAGACTATTTTGCATTAACCCCCCATTCCCCCTTTCAGGGGGCGATCTTCTCGCCCTTTGGGCGGCGGGCGCTTGCCCTTAGGTCGCTTCGCTCCGATACGGGAATTTGGGGCCAGACTATTTTGCATTATTGAAAATTAACACAATTCATATTTATGAAAAAGTATCTACTCATCGCTGCGACACTTCTTGTCGCACTTCTCTCTTCCTGCTCCGGCGGAAAGTATGAGACTGTGAAGGGCGACCCTTCGCACACGCGCATCTACACGCTTGACAACGGCCTTCGGGTCTATATGAGCGTTAACAAAAAGGCTCCGCGTATCCAGACCTACATCGCTGTGAAAGTGGGCGGAAAGAACGACCCTAGCGAGACAACCGGTCTTGCGCACTACTTCGAGCACCTTATGTTCAAAGGCACGGAGAGTTTCGGTACAAGCGACTATGCCGCCGAGAAACCGATGCTTGACGAGATTGAGAGCCTGTTCGAGACCTATCGCCAGACAACTGACGAGAAGCAGAGGGCTGCAATCTACCATCGCATCGACTCCATCAGCTACGAGGCCTCCAAAATCGCCATCCCTAACGAATACGACAAACTTATGTCAGTAATCGGAGCCGACGGCACCAACGCGTTCACCTCAAACGACGAAACCGTCTATGTGGAGAACATCCCTTCAAACCAGATTGAAAACTGGGCGAAGGTGCAGGCAGACCGTTTCCAGCACCCTGTAATCAGGGGATTCCACACCGAGCTTGAAACCATCTATGAGGAGAAGAATATGTCCCTCACCCAGGACAATCGGAAGATGTGGGAAGGAGTACTGAGCGCTCTCTATCCTCACCATCCGTATGGAACCCAGACCGTTCTCGGAACTCAGGAACACCTTAAGAATCCGTCAATTACGAATGTGAAGGCCTACCACAAAACTTGGTATGTTCCGAACAATATGGCGGTTTGCGTAAGCGGTGACTTCGACCCGGACGAGATGATTTCCATCATCGAGAAATACTTCGGCGGAATGCAGCCTAACCCTGAGCTCCCGCAGCTCTCCTTCGAGCCTGAGGCTCCTATCACCACTCCGGTAGTGAAAGATGTCTATGGCCTTGAGAGCGAGTATGTTTACCTTGCCTGGAGGCTTCCTGCCGCAGCCGACAAGTCCAATGACGTCGCTTCCATCGCATCTTCCATCATCTACAACGGAAAGGCCGGCCTGATTGACCTTGACATCAACCAGCAGCAGAAACTCCTCGCCAGCGCCGCATTCGCAAGCAATATGGCCGACTACGGAATGTTTGTCGCCATCGGTTACCCTAAGCAGGGACAGAGCGTCGAGACTGTCCGTGACCTTCTTCTTTCCGAGGTGGAGAAACTTCGCAGCGGAGACTTTGACGAGGACCTCATCGAGGCGTCCATCAACAACTACAAGAAAGATTATATGGCCGGTCTTGAGGATATCAACACCACGGCTATGAACTATGTCAACGCTTTCATCGAGGGCAAGGACTGGGCTGACTGCGTCGGCGAGATTGACCGCTGCTCAAAGGTTACCAAAGAAGATGTCGTCGCTTGGGCGAACAAATACCTCGGCGAGAACAGCTATGTCGTTATCAACAAGAGGCAGGGCGTGGACAACAGCGTGAAGAAGGTTTCCGCTCCTAAGATTACCCCTATCGTCACCAACCGCGACAAACAGTCAGACTTCCTCGCAGAGATTCAGAACACTCCGGTTAAGCCTATCGAGCCTGTGTTCGTGAACTTCAAGAAGGAGATGTCCACTTTCACGGCGGCTCCGGGCGTTGAGGTTCTCTACAAGAAGAACACCGACAACGGTCTCTTCAGTCTCGAGTATGTCTTTGACATCAACAACGAGCAGGACCCTGAACTTGCAATAGCGCTTGACTACCTCACCTATCTCGGCACAGCCGACAAGAGCCACGACGAGATTGCTACCGAGCTTTATGAACTCGCATCCGACTACAGCTGCCACTGCGGCTCCACCAGGACCTACATCACTATGAACGGACTTGGCGAGTCTATGGAAGACGTTATGGAGATTGTCGAGGACCTTGTGAAGAACGCAAAGGGCGACGATGCCATTCTTTCCGCCCTCAAAGCCGACCTTATCAAGAGCCGCTCTGACAACAAACTCAGCCAGAGGGCCTGCTTCAGTGCTCTGAGACGCTATGTCGCTATGGGCGGCGAGGCCATCCGCAAGACCACTCTTACCAACGAGCAGGTTCTTTCCCTCACTTCAGACGAGCTTCTCGCAAAGGTTCGCGGCCTTTTCGACAAGCAGCACGAGGTCATCTACTACGGTCCGGCTTCAGAAAAGGAACTCAAGAAGGAACTCTCTGAAAACCACATCGAAAGCGGCAAGACTCTCGAGGCAACCACTCTCCAGTGGCCTAAGTATGTCTCAACCGAAGGGAACAGCGTAGTGCTCGCCCAGTACGACGCAAAGCAGCTCTACTACAACCAGTTCTCCTGCGACGACCGCGCTCTCTCGGCTTCTGCCGAGGCTGGCATCCGTTTGTACAACAGCTACTTCGGCGGCGGAATGAACAGCATCGTGTTCCAGGAAATGAGGGAGGCGAGAAGCCTTGCATACTCTGCGTGGGCATCGCTCAGCACTCCTTTCTACAAAGACGGCAAGTACTCCTACTCCGCCTTCATCGCAACTCAGAACGACAAGATGCGCCAGGCAATCGAGGCTTTCGACGACATCATCAACAATATGCCGGAGTCTGAGGCCGCATTCGCAATCGCGAAGGAGTCTCTCGTTACCTCCATCCGCACTTCCCGCACTGTGGGCGAGGCTGTGCTCCAGAGCTACATCGAGTGCCGTGACCTAGGTCTAACAGAGCCGCTTGACCGCGAGGTTTACGAGGCCGTTCAGAATATGACTCTCGAAGACGTCAAGGCTGTTCAGCAGGAGTGGGTTAAGGACCGCAAGTACACCTACGCAATCCTGGGTGACATCAAGGACCTGGACACCAAGTACCTCAGCACTCTCGGACCGGTGAAGACTGTTTCTCTCGAGGAGATCTTCGGCTACTAGGACGGAGCTGAAGAAAGGGCGGATTTCGCACTCCATCCTTTTCTTCAACTTCTGCTTTTAAGCATTACTCTAAATGATGCCTTCCGCTCGGCGGGAGGCATTTTTTGATTATGGGGAGGGATGAAAATAAACCTGAGAAAAGGCGGATTGTCTTAATGTAAATTATTTTTGCTAAATTAGTACGATTTTCGTCCTTGCCTCTTGGAGGCGGACGAATTGTTTTGCTGGTGAATGTAATGACAGGACTAGGAGGATGTGCCGGTCAGCGAAATATGCAGGTCTTTTGACCGCTGTTTTTCTTTTCTTCTTTTCCACGGGGCTTCAGGCTCAGGGAAATGGGGAGAAAGGGAGAATTGTGGGACTTGACCGCTGGGCATTCAAGGTGAATGCTCTGGAACTTCTGTGCACTGTGCCCAATGTCGGGGTGGAGTTTGACCTGAGTTCTTCTCCTTACAACCGTCTTTCGCTTGGACTGAGCGCAAAATATAATTGGAATACATATCACTCCCTCGCACCTTCCTGCGTCTTCAATATGTTTGAGGTGCGTCCCGAACTTCGCTACTGGTACAATCCTAAGAAGAATGACGAATCCTCAGAGGGGAATGAACAGCCAAAGAAAAAATCCCGCCAGTTTACCTATTTCACCGGAGGCTATATTCACGGAGGCACATATTCCATAAAACCCGGCACCTACGGCATTCAGGGGCCGCTCTGGGGAGTTGGAGCAATCTGGGGAGTCGATTTCCCGCTTTATTCCTACCGGCATTTCGCACTTGATTTCGAACTTGGACTTTCGGCCGGGCTTGCACTCACGCGCTATGACGTTTTCACGATGAACCGGAGCGCGACGGACTATGTTTCTGTTCCTGAAAAGTCCCGCGGGTTGCATCTGTGCCCGTTCCCGGTGCTTTCCGAGGTGAAGGCCTGCTTCGTGTTCAGAACGCTCTCCGTGAAGGACAAATACAAGAAAGTGGATGCGCAGAAGATGATTCGGGAGCAGGAGAAGGCTGAGGCTAAGGCTCTTGCTGCCGAGAGGCGAGCTGAGGAGAAGAAGGCCGCAAAACAGAAAAGGGTAGAGGAGAGAGAGGCAAAGAACGTACAGAGGACTGAGCGGAAGGCCCAAAAGGCGGCGGAAAAGGCCGCAAAAAGGAGGGAGAAATGATAAGGACTGTTATAAAGGTGCTTCGTTCAGCACTCCCGCTCGCGACCTGCGTTCTTGCGCTTGCCGCCCTCACATCCTGCGTGCAGCTCTCTCTTCAAAATGCCGACAGCATTGCTGACGAGGCCACAGTTTCGTTCAGCATCGACTGGAGCGCGGCAGAACAGGCGCTCTCCGAGGCAGAATCCTCCGGCGCCGCCCCCCAATCCTCCCGTCTATCCCTTCCGGACTCGGTGAAGATTGCCCTGAACCATATCTCCGACCCTGCACGCTACCTTTTCACTGTGGACTCCCGTGGAGCATTCCCGGACACCACCGCAAGAACAGCCTCATTCGGAGACTATATCCTTCTCGCCTACACAACCGAGGGCGACGACTACTCCCTTTCCGGCCTTGAGGGTTTCCCGGAGAAACTTTCCGCTTCCATAAGGGGTTTCAAGGCAACGGTTAAGGACCTTCCCAATGATGAACTCTCCTCTCTTCGCGACGGTTCCCTGCTGGATTTCAATGCCTCCTACCGCTTTATCCGCACCCCATCGGAGCCGCTCTACACGGCTTTTGAGAATGTTGTCGTTTCTGACACAAGGGAGAATGCATACCGGATTATGATGACTCCGCTTATGCAGAGGATTATTTTCGCAGTGACGCTTCACTCCGAGGAGGGGATAAGCATACGAAAAGTTGTCGCTGAAGTTTCCGGCGTTCCTGCCTCCGTATCGCTCCTGAGTGGGGAAACAAGCGAGGACGACATCGCAAGGGTGATTTTCCAGATGACCCCCGGAGAGAGTGGGGAATACACCGCCGAGGTGCTTGTCCCGGGACTTTTCCCATCCGGAAACGTGAAACTGAACTCAGGCCCGGGCATTTTCCGCCTTGCCATAACTGCCACAAAGGGCGGAGAGACAAAAGTCCTTCGTCCTGCCATAAATATCGGTGACATAATAACTTCTGCAGGCCTTATGGAAACAATCCCATCCACAGGAGGGCAAAAAATCGCACGTACTTTCGCCCGTCTGGATGTCCCCGGACAGCTAACGGTGGATTCGGATTCATTCACTTCGGGGTCGCTCGGAGAGGGGGTGGAGGGCTGGTTTGACAGCGGGAAACTGGATGTAGAAATATAGACTTAATTTGAAGAAAAACGCGCTCATATCGCTTCTGATTCTTTCTGCAGCTTTGTCCTCTTGTGCTGACAAGGCGTGGAGAGGCGTGGAGGACAAGGATTACGACGACTACGACAACGGAGTCCCTGTCCCTGTGGTCGTGGCTGTGGGTGACGAAACGGTTGCCTACACCAAAGGCTCAGGCGCCGTGGACTATGACGAGGGAAAGCAGTTTAAGGACGCCGACATCTATGTCTATGCCTTTAAGCGCGGCACCTCCTTCACTTCCCTCGCTTCCTCTTCCTCCAAAAACTGCCTTGTGGACGGCTCGCTTGACTCCTCGTCCTCACGTCTTGGACGCAAAGCCTACTACAGCGGAGACGACGACTACCTCACCTGGGCTGACTCCGACATATATTACCCGACCGGCCGTGAGCCATACGATTTCTATGCGTACTATATAGACAAACTCAGTGTCAGTTCTTCTTCAGTCTCACGCACAGCGTCTAGGATAAGTTTCCCGGTCACAATCGACGGAAGTTCCGACCTTATGAGCGCAAAATCCTCTCTGGATGAAAGTTCCCTCAGTTCAGAACAGTTCTCATCCGTGGAGAAAAAACTCATTGTCCAGTATGCCTTCAGCTCTTACACGGCAAGAAGGGGAGTGGACCCGGTGCTGAAATTCAGTCACCATCTTTCCCGCCTGCGCTTTTGCCTTTATCCTGGGTCTGACAAGGCCAACACGGTGATGGTCAATGAGATAACTGTGAAGTCCAAGGCGATAGGAGAGTTTACTGTGGTGAGCACCAATGAAAACGAGATTGGCGTGGATTTCTCCTCTTCGTCTTCAAAGTCGGATTTGTTCCTCGCAGAGGCTGATGGAACCGCTCTCAAGCAGGATTATTACAGAACCGACTACAGCGGAGACTTTTCCGAGGCTCTTTACGAGAGACCTTCGGTGCAGGTGGGCGGAACCCTTCTGGTGGCCCCTGACACGGAGTATGAGGTCACGGTGAAGATGAAGGAGGCTAAGGAACGGGACCATATAACCCAGACTACCTTTACCCTCAGGCTTGACGGGGGATTTCTCGCCTCCCATCAGTACGAAGTACGTCTTGCCATATATGGAATGATGGATGCGCGTCCGACTGTGCAAATGGAGAGATGGGGCGACGGCGGCAGCATCCGGATAGATGAGGAGGATAAATATAAATGATATATTGCCCGATGATTTTCGGAATATTATAATATTATTAAAATACTTAAACACAAATGGTTATGAAAAAGTATCATTTCTATGCAGCTGTTGCCATCGTAGCGTTGGCATCCTGCTCAAAATCAGCCCCGGTGGTGGAAACTCCAGACCCTCTTGATGACGGCAGCAAAGTAGCAGTCGCTTTCAGCGCAGTTTCTCCGTCCAGCATCGACGTTAAATCTGTCGGCGCCGTTGAAAACGCCTGGAACGGTCAGACTCTCCAGGTTTACGCTTTTGACCGCACGGTCACCGACTTCACTTCCGAGGCCTTCATCGACAATGTTGCCGCAGACGCACCTGCAGAAGGCACCAAGGGCGCAATCACTGTGACAAACCCTCTCTACAATGAGCCTTTCTACTATGTAACCGGCAAGTACTACGACTTCTACGGCTACCACATCGACGACGCCGCCACTGCAGAGCCAAACGCTCAGGCTGACGGAATCTATGTTCCTTTCACAATCGACGGCTCACAGGACCTTATGATTGCAATGGCAGACCAGACAAGTGACATTGCAGCAGCAGGAAAAACCTCTGAAGTGTCTGAGGCAAAGGCATATAGCGCATACGCAGCACGTCGCGGAGTGCAGCCGAACCTCCTTTTCCAGCACCTTCTCTCACGCTTCACTTTCAGCATAGTTGCAGGCTCAGAGAAAGCTGAAAACATTCAGGTTACAGACATCAAGATAGTTTCCAAAGCAAGCGGCGACCTCAAGGTTGTCGGCAACGACAGGGGTCTTGCAAACCTTTCTGACGAAATGGTTGAGCTCTCCCTTAAGGAGAAAACTGAAAACACAACGACTCCGCTCACCCCGACCTCTCCTAATGCCTACACTGAAGCACGCGACAATGCAAAGCAGGTCGGTGAGAGCCTTCTCGTCGTGCCTGGAGAGTCAAGCTACAAACTCCTCATCAGCACCACCCAGACTGGCGTTGCATCGGTAATTGAAGACCAGCAGTACACTCTTGACATCGCTTCCATCACAGGCGCTCCAACAGGCGCTACCGCTTTCGAGGCAGGATATTCCTACAAGGTTACCCTCGTAATTTACGGTCTTGAGGAGGTTAAGGTTACCGCCGAACTCGAGCAGTGGAAAGATGGCGGTTCAACAATTATTGACCCGGATCTTTAGTGGAATGGGCAAGTAAATCTGCCCTGTTCTAAGCTTTTTTATTATGAAAGCAAAATTTCTTATCGTTTTGGCCGGCGGAGCCCTTCTGATGACCCTTTCTGGTTGTCAGAAGGCTTCCCTGCAGGACGAGAATGCTTGGATATACGACGACAGCAAGCCTGTTCCGGTGCTTTTCAACTCCGCTTCCAGCATAGGAGTTTCCACAAAGGCACAAAAGAGCGGGCTGCTCACGGGAAGCGTTATGTCGAGCCTGGATGTAGGAATTGTGAGCGTTGCCGAAAAAACAGCGGATTCTACGCCTGTAAGGTGGTCCTCTGAACTTGCGGGCTCCATCCTCATCGACAATCTCGGCGTCACCACTTCCGAGGGAGGTGACATCGTATTCTCTCCGAAAGTCTATTATCCTTTCGGAAACAAATACGCCTACTCGTTCTACTCCTACTACCCTTACAGGAATTCCGAAGGGGACACCGCAGAGATTGTTGACAGTACCTACTCCATCACCTACTCTCTGGGCGACACCGACATCCTCTGGGCAAGTGCGCAGGCCACTGATTTTGACGGGATTCCCGGCTTCAGCGCGCCTTATTGCCGCAGCGTAAAGCAGGCAGGAGTGGAATCGCAGTACTTCCCTAAACTCCAGTACGAGCACCTTCTCACGGCACTGTGTTTCCGCGTCGTGGGTAAAGAGGCGGACATAGAGAATTATGACGTGAAGGTGACCGGGATGCAGATTACCGGGACCTCTTCCAAGGCAACGCTCTGCATCGCCGACAGCCGTGGAGTGAACTCCGGAGTGCTGACCGGAAACGAGGACGGAGGTACAATCGGTTTCACAGACCTTTCTGTCGCTCCGACTGCAACAGAGGGAGACCTTTGCACAATTCTCGCGATGCCGGGCACCAATTACAACGCCACCATCACCTTGAGCGTAGACGGGGCGAATGTAAGTTCGGTGGACCTTGAACTGGGAAAGACCGACGGAACCACCCGTTACGATGCCGGGTACATCTACTACTTCACCATTACCGTAAACAATCCCGAGGAGATTACAATCGTTGAGACGGGGCTGACGGAGTGGAAGCCCGGCACCAATCCTGTGGAGGGTTCCGAAATCTAAAACCCGGAATATGAGGGATTTACGCAAATATGTCGTCGCGCTGACACTTCTCTTCCTGCTCCTTCTGGGGCAGGGGGAGGGCGCCCGTGCGCAGCAGTTCGCCATCAAATCCAATGCGCTTTCAACGACCCTTCTCACCCCTGACCTCGGGGTGGAGATTGTGACGGGAGAAAATATGTCCGTTTCTCTTTCCGTTGCAGGGAACTGGAAGCCATTCGGAATGGATTGCCGTCTTGTGGGCGTGCAGCCGCAGTGGCGATACTGGTTCGGGGGCCGTCCGATTGTGAGGGAATATGTGGGAGTTTCGGCTCTTTTCTGCGCCTACGACATCGCCTGGAAAGACACCTCCTACTCCGGTCTTGCCGGGGGAGTGGGCATCACGGGCGGCTATGTCCTGCCGCTTTCCAAGCACTGGGGCGTGGAGTTCTCGGGAGGAGTTTCGATTCTTGGCTTTGGACAGAAGAGGGGAAGCCGTTACGACAATTTCGACGACCTTTCTTCAGGGACATATAACTCCCGAGGCTACAAATTCCTTCCGACAAATATCGGCGTAACCTTCATATACATAATTAGATAGAACTTCACTTTCGTAAAGATTACCGTTAAAGTATTGTCACGCAACATTTTCATATCCCTGGCCTTTGCCGCCTTGCTCCTTCTTCATCCCTTTGCAGCCCGTTCGCAGGAAATGAAGAGGGTCACCGGCTATGTCCTTGACAAGACCACCGGCAAGCCGATTGACCAGAAGCAGGTCTCCGTGCAGATTTACGGCTTCAACACCGTCTCTCAGGCTCAGGATGTGAAGGCGCAGATGGACGGGGACGAAAACTGCTTCGTTGTGCCTGATTCTCAGGCCTTTCCGGACGATAACGGTTACTACGAAATCACCGTTCCCGAAACTGGCGCGCTGATTTTCAAGGCAGAGATGAAGACCGCGATTCTCGAAAAGGTCAACTTCCGCCTCGAAATCAACGTCAAGATTGAGATGGGAAACTACATCCAGACAAGCCACGTCACGGCTGTCCGCGACCAGGTGGGAGTGCTTGACCCTCAGGGAGATATCGAAGGAAACTACCTCAAGGCGCGAAGTACGATTTCCCTTCCGGAAAATAGCGGCAGGACCAACGCCCGGATGATAGTTCAGCCAGTTCTTCTTGACGGGGCGAGCGGGGACACCCTCCGTTTCCTCACCCCGACGGTTATGGACGGGCAGGAATACGGCCTCACCCAGCTCCGACGGATGAATTACGACCCATCACTCGACCCTCTTACCCGCTTCCTTAGCCCCGACACCCTCTCTGCGGCCTCCCAGACCGTCCACTGGGCCGACACCATCTACCTGGAGCACCCGGAAAGGAACTACCAGGTCAAGGGCATAATCCTTCTGGAAGACTACAACCGGCCATATTTCCGCAAGGACTATTTCCTCGCTTCCTCAAGACTGAGGCGCCCGCTGAGGTTTCTGGAGTACTCGATGATGCCATATCCTCTTGACCCGAACGACTATCGCGAAAGGGCGAAAAGGGAAAAGCGCAACACGGCAGGCAATATGTCCCTGAACTTTATGGTGGGCAAGGCGGTTCTCGCCTCTGACGACACTCTCGGAAGGGCTCAGCTGGACTCCGTGCGGCTGACTCTCGAGGGCATCATCCACGGAGAGGGGTCGTCTCTGAAGGAATTCCACATTGAGGGCACAGCTTCTCCGGACGGCCCGTACAACGGAAACGTCACTCTGGCGAAAAAAAGAATGGAATACGCTCTGGGACAGATAGTTTCATCTCTTCCGAAGGCGGTAAGGGACAGAGTCTATATGACAACCACCGCAAAAGTGGCCTCGTGGAACGATGTGGCGGACCTTCTGGAGGCGGATTCACTCACGACGCAGGCACGCTCCATCCGGAAAATAGTAGCCGATAACCCTAAGAACCCGGACCGCCAGTGGGCGAAAATCCGCGCACTTCCAGAATACTCCGCTCTTATAAAGGGCTATCTCCCGCGTCTTCGTTCGGTTCACTACCGCTACGGTTACGAACTTTTCCGCGAGCTCACCCCGGAGGAAATCCTGGACCGTTACGAAAACAATCCGGACTATCGCAGCGGACGCAAGAAGTTCGCCCTCTACGAGTACTGGCACCTCTTCCAGATGGTCAAGGACCCCGATGAACTTGAGAGTCTCTACCGCAGGGCCTACACAGAGTCAATCGAGACTAACGGCCGCCCGTGGATTCTTGCGGCGAACAACCTCGCTTCTTCTCTAATCACTAAGGGAGTCGCTGACACGACCCTTCTTTCCTCCTTCATAGACCTTCAGACCCCGGGGGTGAATTTCCGCCTTCGCAGAATGAACGGCAGCGGGGAGGACATAGTGAACCCTGAGGCAGTGGTGGCGAACCAGATGATTATGTACGTTATGTGCAACAATTTCCGCAAGGCCGGGCAGCTCACGAACATCCTTCCGGACTCTGAGCAGAACCGTCTCGTGAGGGCCTTCGCGCTGTGTCTTGGGGGCTACTACAAGGGCGGCAACACTCCGGAGCAACGTTCCCGCGCGAGGGCAGTTTTTGAGACTGTGTCGGAGTCTTCGCCGCTTAACCGGGTGGTGATGCTCCTTGCGATGAACACAAAGGCCTACGACACTCTCGCCGAGGAAGCCATTGCAGCTCTCGACCAGAACGATGCCCTCACCGACTACCTCTGGGCGGTCATCTACGGCCGCAGAGGGGCGCGTACCCACGATTTTATGGACGATGTCGCGAGCGAGGACTACCTGCTTTCCTGCTTCCGCAAGGACCCGAAATTCGTCAATATAGCCGCCGGGGACGGAGACATAGTGGAAACCATATTCAAGAGCGCAAAAGACAGATATGAAAATGGAGAGTAAAGTTATGGGAAAATGCAATAAACATACTGTTTTTGTAGGTGCCGCTTCGCTCGTGGCGGCTCTGTTATTCCTGTGCTCCGGAGAGGCTTCAGCACGCTCCCTCCGCCAGGGCTCCGTTCCGACCCTCCCCACCAACTCAGTTCCAGCCCTCAGCTCCTGCTGTGACACTCTCCCTGCTGAGGTGGCCCCTGACTCCCTGGGCTTCAACGCCCTGCGCTTCAGTATGCAGAAACGCTACCGTCCAGCGAACGCCCCTTTCAAAAACGAGCGCTTCCTTGACAATACCTTCATCCGCGCCGACGCCGGCTCCTGGAGCCTTTTCCCATATAACTCCACAACCTACTCCTTCGGCCCCAAGGCATCGCTCGCCGTCGGGAAAAATTTCTTCCCGCTTCACAGTTTTTCCGTAGGCGTGAACATCGGTGAGATAAGACGCAACGCCGACGCCGCAAGGGTCTGGAGCGGTGGCGGTGAAATCGGTCACAGCTTCGACCTCACGGGCCTTTTCCACGGCTACGACCCGACGCGCATCTTTTCCGTCTCCACCTACGAAGCCCTTGGACTTGACCTCGACAGGACTTCCGGCATCTCATCCGCTCACAAGTGGACCGCGGATGTGTATCTTCGTTTCGGTCTTGATTTCAAGGCTCAAATTGCTCGTAACACAGAAATTTACTTCCGTCCCTCCCTCATCGGGGGCAGTCAGGGCCTTGCGGCGCAAACGACCGCCTCAGGCTGCCACTTCGGCTACGCCTTCTCCTTCGGAGTCCTTCAGCACTTCAACCGTCTTCTTCCTCAGTACGCTTCCCCTCGTCTTTCTTTCAAGGATTGGCTCAGCAAGGGGGCTTTCGTAAGCCTCGGGGCCGGCGCGCAGTTTCAGGCTTCTGACATAGTGACGGAAACGGTCGGGCTCCTTCCGTCCGCCAGGGAGAGCCTGTTCCTTTCCTACGGCCGCCTCGTCACAGGCCCTCTTTCCGTAAGACTTTCTGCCTTTTACGGCCGCGACATCTGGAAGGAATTCGCAGGAGGCCGCCAGATAGGCTGCTACTACGGGGGGCTTCGTCCGGAACTTCTGTTCGACCCCATCTCCTACACGAAAAAGACCCGCCGGTGGTTCTCCCTGCCCGTTATCATAGGCGCCGAGGCCGGCCTTATGATTAAACCCGACGACGGTTACACAATCCGCCGCTTGTACCTTGGCCTCTGCGGGGGAGTGCAGGCAGCCTTCCACATAACAAAACGGAGCTCCATCTTCATAGAACCCCGTTTCTCACTTGTTCCGTATTCCTGGAAATCAAGAAGCAGTTTCGCTCTGGTGAACAGCCTCTCCAACTACTACGACACCCTCTTCTCTCTCTCCCTCGGCTACACCATCTCCCTCAGCCGCTAACATTATACTTAAGACTCCAAAGATATGTCTTTTTCTTTGACATATCCTTGGAGTCTTATGTTTTTTATCCAATAGTCCGCAAATGGATTGTTCTTTGGGACAATGGGAAAATCTAGTCGGCTTTATTCAGCCTTGGTGAAGTCAACTTCGAAGCCGACATAACTCATATTGGCTGTCGGGCGTTCCGTAAAATTGTAGACATTATCGAAACCGCTCCAGCTTTCAGCAGTTGTAAGGAGGAATGACCTGGATTCGTGGTCGATGATGAACATCCTGAGTGTTCCGTCATCTTCAAGATAGAGTCCCACATAAGCAAGCTTGCTTTCGCTGGTTGCAGTCTCGCTGAAATACCTGTTCACATTGTCCAGCTCGATTACTTTTGCCATATATGAACGGCTAAAGTCAAGGCGGATGTTATAGGCTTTATTTTCGCCGTACCACTTCGGCTCTCCGAAGCTTGTGAAGTTGCTATTGCCCACGAAATAGTTCTTGAGTGTTGACTTGAAATCAGGGATGAACTCGCCTGTCTCGAAGTTGAGAGTGAAGCTGTCGTCCTTGTTGAATTCAGGAAATCCTGCCATTCCCTCTTCTGTCTCCCCCATATTGTCGATGAAATTCTGCTTGGTATCGACTATTTCTTTGATGACCCATTTCCCGCTGAGGAGTTTCCAAGTTTGGCCTGCAATCTGGACAGTTATCTGGGTGTACTGGCCTTCTCCGAACTTAGCTCCGCTCTTGAGGTCCAGGACGATGGTATTGTGATCCTCATCAAGGTCTCCGACCATTTCAAGAGTTAGGTTTCCGCTACTCTGTCCAGCCTCTACAGTAGCCTTTGCTCCGTTGCTGAATTTGAAGTTTGTACCCTCTACGGCAGTGGATTTTTCAGAGTTCACGCTAACTTCGATTTCCGTAGCGGCCTCAACTCTGCACACGCTGCCTTCGGCATTGTAGAGGTTTATTGGAAGGGTCAGCTCATCAGTCATAACGGCTTTTTTGCTGCTGAAGGTGGCATATCCGATTTTGTCGCTGAGCGTAATGGTGCTTGAAGTGTATTTTCCAGCCTTGAAGCCGTCAGGGACGCTGATTGTGGCGGTCACGCTCTTCTTGCTTCCGTAAACGAGCGGAGTGAGAGTGATGGTTGTGACGCTCTTTTCGCCTCCCAGAATGAACTCTTCGGCTGAAACAGTGTAGTCAGTCCCTTTGACTGCTCCGTCGGCGGAGGAGAATTTTACCGGGACTTTGACCGTCTCGGCTCCGGTGTAGGAGGTGGCGAGTTTGTAGGTTGCGACGCCGTCCACTACTGTCGGCAGCGCAGTTTCGAAAGAAAGCTCCGAAATTGAGACTTCGGAAGCCTTCTGGCAGCCCACGAATGCTACTGTGGCTGCTGCAAGTGCAAAAATGAACTTTTTCATAATGCTGCTAATAATTAAAATGAAACTTGTGTAATTTATTTGATTGCATTCTCGTATTCTTCTTCCATCTGCTCAATCAGGAGCCTGTCCGCCGCTGTCAGGTCCTCAGGGTCGGGGAGGATGTATTTCGTAGCATATCCATCAGTCAATGGCGGCAACTCGTTGGGTTGTCTGCAGGAGGTGAGTCCTAAGGTCCCCGCAATGGTCAATACAGTGATGATAATTGTCTTTTTCATAATCTAACTTTCGCAAGTATCTAACTCATTTATATATAAACAATTTCTTTCTAATCACCCTCTCTAAGTCCCACGCACTTTTTCCCTCACACAAACCTCCCCGCATTTTAATCTGAACCCCCTGCACCCCCTGTCAGGGGGATTTTTTACGGCCCCCTGGGCCGGCGGGCAGAAGCCCTTGTCAAGTTTCGCACTTGCGAAACTTGAGTTCATAATCTTCATTCGTTTATTCCGCTTCGTCATATCCCGGATTCTGAATCAGCCCCGGGGTGAGAAGAATGTCGTCAATAGGGAGAGGGAATGTGTACATAAACTGCCGGGTGGTGTATTTTCTTCCCTGCCTTGCCACCCAGAACTCCGGCCGGCCGTTACGTTTGAGTTCGAACCAGCGGTCTCCCTCGCTGAAAAGTTCCTTGCGCCGCTCGTTGAGGATTGCGTTAAGCAGCGGCGTCAACTCTTTTCCTGTCGCATCTGTTTTGATGTATTCGCTTGTGTTCACAGGTGGCAGAGTTTCAAGAGTATATGGAACATAACCAGAGGTTATTCTCTTGCTTCGCAGGAAGTTAAGCTTTTCGAGAGCTTCGCTCTGCTGTCCTTTATGATAGTAGGATTCGGCGAGGATGAGCTGCATTTCGGAACTTCGAATGCTCATCTGGAATTTCCTCACACTTGTCCTCTTGCTTACAGAAAGACTGTATCTGACATCGTTCTCTCCGTCCGTGAATGTGTCTATAAACCTTTTGCTGACCGGTCTGTAGTCAAGCATCTTTATCTCCCCGGAAATCATATTTCTTGTTGAACTGTCAGGAAGCGTGGTGCTTTTGAAGACCACTTCGCCTTTCGAGGTGTATTGCGAACTGAGCATCTCTTTATACTCCTCACCGGAAGAGAGCGGGTGTTTCGCGAGCACTTTTTCGGCATAGACGATAGCTTTGTCGTAGTCTCCGGCCCAGAAATAAAGCCGACTCAGAAGCGCTTCCAGGACGTCGTTGTTGAATCTGTACACCTCGTCCTGAATGTTGTATTCCATTGCTTTGAGGTAGTCGGACTCGATTTGTGCGATGGTTTCGCGGATAGTGCTGCGCGTTGTCAGCGCTTCCATATCAAAGACTGTCACAATCGGAACACCGAGCCCGTCAAGGTTCCCATAGCAGGGAGCGCAGTATTCGCGAAGGAGCCTGAAATAGCATACCCCTCTTATCGCGTATGCCGTTCCGAGTACGTCGTCGCTAATTTGAGTGTCGTCCGCATTGATGTATCCGATTACTATATTGCAGTCGCGAATGACGGAATATAGACTGGCGTAGCTCTGCTGTTTGTTATTAAGCTGCGTTCCCACATACAGAGCCATATTGGCTCCCTGAGGATATTTCGTGAGCGAGTTTTCGAAATTGTCGGAGTACATCTCAAGGTCGAAGGCGTCCGAAGGCCCTCCCCAGAATTTATCAATGCCCTGGTCGAATTCTTCAAGATGGTTATGGAGCAGAGCGGAGAATTCTTCTGGAGTCTCCGGAATTGTTTCTCCGTACGGCTTTATGTCAAGAAATTTTGTGCAGGAACCAAAAATTGTAAGGCAGGCTGCAGCTGCGAGAAGCGCGATATGTCGTTTTCCGTGTTTCATATTCCGTGCGTATTTAGAAACTTACTGAGATGCTGAATGAGTATGAACGGCTCTGGGGGTAAACTGCCCCCGGGGTTTCCGGGTCAATGCCGGAGTAGTTCGTGAGGATGAAGAGGTTGTTCATCAGGAAACTCAGGCTGAGTCCCTTCATATATGCCTTTCTAATCCATTTTTCCGGGAATGAGTATGAAAGGGAGATGGAACTGATTTTAAGGTAGGAAACGTCCTCCAGAAGCACGCAGTTCGCCAGTGTGCTGTTGTAGGACATAATCTGCGTGAGGTATTGCCCGGAGTTGTTCTTGATTTTATCGCCGAAGGCGTCTATAAGGCGCGGATATCCGTCTGTTATCGGATTTTCCTTTGTCCAGCGGTGAGTGACATCTCTTGTTACGTTGAGGTGGTTGCGGTAGAGGTCGTTGAGGGTGGTAGGAATGGATTCTGAAGGCCCATCCCCTGCGGAGGAGTAGCTCGCGGGACTGGTTATGTTGTTCACAATTTTTCCGCCCAGCGAACAGTTTCCGACGACATTAAGCGAGAAACCCCTGTAGGACAGAGTCGTTGAGAATCCTCCTGTCCACGGGGCGTTGGATGTCCCGACATAGTAGAGGTAGTACTGGTATTTTCTGTAATCTTCCTGCCTGGAAATGACGACGTCCGGGCGGAGAATATACTTGTAAACTCCGGTCTCAGGGTCAATTCCCGAGGTCTTGGCGGTGAAGATTTTGCCAAGTGGGTAGCCCACATACATCTCACCTGAAAGGCTGTTGGTTGGAGACTGGTACTTGGTGAGTTCGTTGTAATTGTAGGCCATATTGGCGGTGATCCTCCATCTCCAGTCCTTTATCTTGAGAAGAAGTGCACTGAGCGAAATCTCCGTACCGTTGTTGACCTGCTCGGAGGTGTTGTAGGACTGGGAGGTGAACCCTGTCGTGCTCGCTACCTTCACCGCAGTCACAAGGTCGAGATTCTTGTTGCGGTAGTAGGACACCTCGGACATAATCCTGTCATTCAGAAATCCCATATTCAGTCCCACGTTGAACGTCCTGTTCTTTTCCCAGCGCAGGTTCGGATTGGGCGCTTTAGAAATGTATCCCATCCGGTAGAAATCATCGTCCGTACTCCTGTATGTCGAGTTATATTGCATTACAAGTACCGGCAGCACGGTTTTGTTCACACCTCCGGTGTAGCCGAAGCCGCTTCGAAGGGTCAGCGTACTGAAGATTTTTGACATCTGAGTGTTCGCTATCCAGCTTTCCTGGTCTATGTTCCACGCCCCGCTGACTGACCAGTTAGCATTGAACTGCTGCTTGCTTCCGAAATTGTTCGAACCGTCGCTTCGGACTGTTCCGCTGAGGATGTAGCGGTTCATAAGAGTGTATGTCAGTGTGCCGTAAAACGAAGCGAAGGCGTTTTCTGTGATGCTCTGCCCGGTGTTGCCGTCAAGGATGTTCCCCAGGCTCACCAGCTTTTCGTAGTCTATGGTTCCGTCGGAGGATGTGGACGGGAAAAGGGGAGTGGAGTGGTTCCCGGTGACGGAGTCATAGCCGTATCTCTTTGAATAGACGGATTTTGCGTACGAACTTCTCACCTCGGCTCCTGCAATGGCGCTGAGGGAGTGGATGTCGGCGAAGGTCTGTCCGTAGTTGAGCTGTCCGCGGAGCAGCCAGGAGGTGTTGTTTGTCACCTGCTGGAAGATGGAACCGTACTGCCTTGTGGAATAATAGTCGTTCTCGAACGGACGGTCCTCGTAGGCCGCGTAGGTGCCTTTCCCGTTTATGTTTTCAGAAAGGTCGCCATAGTAGGAAAATGAGGCCAATCCGGTGAAATTAAATCCCTTGCAGATGTCGATTGTCGTGTTCCCCTGGATGGTGAAGGAGGTGGAGGTGTTGAGGCTCGATGTCTCGTTTATTTCCCTCATCAGGTTGAATCCTTCTTCGGGGATATTGGTTTTGTAGCCCATTGAATTGGATGCACCGAGGGTGAACCAGGTCTTGTCAGCCGCATAGGACCCGTCTTCGTTGTAGAGTTTTTCATACGGGTTGGCGAAATATGCGTACTTGAACATATCCACATTGGCCGATGGGGCGTTGGCTTTCTGGTAGGAGAAGTCGGTGGAGATGCCGAGTTTCATCCACTTTGCCGGACGGGTGTCGATTTTGGCGTTGAGGCTTGTGGACTTGGAGTCGGTCTTCACCACGATTCCGTTGTTGTAGCTGAAGCCTCCGGAGACATAGTAGGTCATCTTCGGAGAACCTCCTGAAACGGAAATGTGGTGGGAGGTGGAGACGGTGTTCCGGAAGAGGGTTGCAAACCAGTCGGTGGTCTGGGAGCCGAGCTGTTCGATTATCTCGTTCTGCTGCTGAGTGCTCAGACCCGCATATTCGCCGTATCCGCCGCGAATCTGTCCCACGATTCCGACGCGTGGAAAATATCCTCCGTTTGCATAACCCTCTGCAGAGAATTCATCCCAGAGTTCCTGCTCCCAGGCGAGTTTCTCCTTGGAGTTCATAAGGTCGGCGGAACGGGATGGTTTTGTCTGCACTGAAACAGAGCCCATATAGCTCACGGCGGTCTCTCCGGCTTCTCCGTGCTTGGTCGTCACGACAATGACTCCGTTGGAGGCCTGTGAACCGTAGATTGCCGCTGCGGAAGCGTCCTTGAGCACCGTGATGCTTTCGATGTCGTTCGGGTTTATGCTGCCGATGCCGGTGGCGAAGATGTTGTCGAAGTCGCCGGAGGAAATCTGGCTGGAGTTGACTTCAGGGGTGTCTTTCTGGAGCGGGACTCCGTCAATGACCCAGAGCGGCTCGGCGTTTCCGGTTATGGTGTTGGTTCCCCTGATTCTGACTTTCGCCGCCTCTCCGGGACGTCCTGATGTGGCCGTGACGCTGACTCCGGCAAGCTGTCCCTGAAGCATCTGGTCTATGTTCTTGAGCGGCGAGTCCTTGATTTCGTCCATCTTGACTACGCCCACGGCACCGGTGCTTTTCCTTAGTTCCACGTTCGAGTAACCGGTCACCACAACCTGGTCGAGCTGGGTTGCTGCTTCATAAAGAACAACGTCGTAGTGGTCCTTATCTACGGTGAATTCCACATCTTCAAAGCCGAGGAAAGTCACCCTGATGGTGTGTCCTTTAGTGACTTCGAGGCGGTAATCTCCGTCAAATCCGGTTGTCACTCCGTTTTTTGTCCCCACTTCGAGCACGGAGGCGCCGGTAACCGGTTCTCCGCTACTGTCTTTCACGACTCCGCTTACGGTGATTTTGGGGTTTGATTTTCCCTGCGCAAGGATAGCTTCTTCCACGATGGGGGAGAGAAAAAGCATAATCGCAAGAATCCTGAATGAGATATGTAAACTCTTTAATTGCATCTAGTTGATTGTGTTTTCACTTCCGGATTTCGGGCGAGTGAGAGTGATTACTGATGTGAAACAATGTCGTTGTCGTCTATTTTTAATCCGAGCAGATTTTCAACGAAATAGTAGCGTATGATGTTTTGATAGTAACTGTCTCCAAGACCGTGGTCAACTCCGGGAACCACCAGCATATCGAACCGCTTGTTGTGTTGAATCAGTGCCCGGGCAAATCGCAGTGTGCTGGCGGGGTGGACATTGTCATCGACATCTCCGGTGATGAGGAGCAGTTTGCCCCGGAGGTTTCCTGCGAGTTCCATATTTGTGGGGATTTTGCAGTCAAAGTGCACATTGCCGAGCGAGTCTTTTGTCTGCTTCACGCCGTGGAACGACTCCCCCCACCACTGGGTGTAGATGTTGTTGTCGTGATTTCCTGAGGCGGAAATGCAGACTTTGTAGAAATCCGGCCTTGTGAGCATCGCTGCAGCAGCCATAAATCCGCCGCCGGAGTGACCGTAGATGCCCACTCGTGTGGTGTCGGCAAACGGGAAAATCTCCGCTACCTGCTTAATCACCGCATAGTCGTCCTCAAGTGCATAGTCCCTCAGGTTTCCATAGCCCCAGTTGTAGAAATCCCGTCCGCGCAGAGGGTTGCTTCCGCGGTAGGAGAAATTAACTACGACAAAACCAAGGTCTGCGAGGGTGGCGTTGCCGTTGTCGTCAGGGGTGAAAGCCTGCGGAACAAGGTCGGTCTGCGGACCCGGATAGACGTTGCTTATTATAGGGTATTTCTTCCCCGGCTCAATCTCCGAGGGCAGATAAACTACGCCGTAGAGCTTTGTAAGAGAGTCCGCTGCGGTGACTTCCAGCACTTTCGGCGCTTTCCATCCTTTTTCAAGCAGTCTTGACGGGTCTGCACTTTCGAGATTCATCACAACCCGGCCCTTCAGGTCGCAGATCTGGTGTCTTGGAACCAAATCCATCCTTGACCAGGAGTCGTAGAGAAGCTTTCCGTCTGGGGAAAGCCTTGCGGAGTGTTCTCCGTCGCCCGGTGTGAGCAGTGTGCAGGGCTTCTTTCCGTCAAAAGATGCTTTATAATAGAACTTATAGTTAGGATTAACTCCTTCCTCTTTTCCGTAGCCTTCGAAAATAATGTTGCGCCCGAGCGTGTCAATCTTGATTATCGCTCCGCTGACAAAGTCCTCCGCGGTGAGTGCGTTCCGGAGTTTCCCGTCCCCCGAGTAAAGATACCATCGCCCTTTCCCGCTACGCTCGGACCACCACAGGATTTCTTTTCCGTTGTTGATGACGTGGTAGTCAAAGAGCATTTCGTTGAGATGAGGTTTGCAGACTTCGGAAATTATGGTCGTAACCCTGTGGCTCTTTGCGTCAATTCTTACAAGGTCCAGCGTGTCCCGTGTCCTTGCAAGACGCAGCAGGAAAGCGGACGTGTCGCTTGTCTGGAAGTTTCTGAATCTTGGCATCAGAATGACCTGGTCGGCAAAACGCTCTACGGGGAGGGGATAGAGATATGCGCTGTCGGCATCGGCGAGAAAGGCTTCGAAATGCGAGACTTCCTTGTCGCCCGGCATAGCGAATTTGTAGGTTTTCGCCTTGGGGCGCGGCTCTGCGAGGTTGTCAACAAGTGTGAGCGTACCCACTTTCCTGTTGTCTTCGCGGACTGCAAGGTAGGAGTGGCTTTTCCCGATCCAGCCCCCGATGGAGTAACCGATTTTTCCTTTTATGTCCGAGGTCCTGTGGCGGTTTCCTCCCACTGTGAAAGAATGGAAGTTTTCTCCGTCGCTGCTCAGAAATAGACTGTCAGTTGTCTCTGAGGTGTTGTCATACAGCACAAGGTCGTCACCGACCGAATTGATGTAGTAGAGGCTGTCGGCGCTGTACTTTCTGTTGTAGTATTTTCCTCGTGAGCGGAAGTATTCATTTTTCTCTGAAAGAGAGAGTCTTTCCATCTCCTTTTCCAACTCTTTCTTCGTGGAGAAATATTTCCTCTTGCACTTTTTTGTGTCGGCAAGACACCACTTCTTCCCGCTTTCGTCCTCTGTGCTGTAGTAGAACCACCTGCTTCCTCCTCCAAGCCAATATATGCTTGTGTTGAGGTTGTAGATGTATTGACACACGGTATCCGCGCAGAACCGTTCGGCCCGCAGCATATAAGACTGCGCTTTCAGACTATAGCAGAACGCAGTCAAGAGCATCACCAGTGCAATCAACCTTTTTTTCATAAAACACTACAATTTTTCTGTTCCGTCGGGCAGACTTTCACTAGGTACGTCTCTTATTCAAGTGCGATGGCGGAGCCCATCGCTGAAAAAAGTCCCGAAGGGACCGCGCCGAGGCGCGAGATTCCCCTAATAGGGGTCGCAGACGAAAGTCTGCGGGGGTTAAAAAGTCTGAAATGGTTTGCCCAAAAGTCAAAATTTGACTTTTGGGTCAGCCTATTCTACTACCTTTATAATATAGTAATTCTTCTTGCCTTTCTGGGCGAGGATGTACTTGCCGTCAAGGACGGACTCGGAGCCAATCTGAGCGGCTACGTCCGTCACTTTTTCCTTGTTGATGCTTACTCCGTTGCCCTGAATCATCTTGCGGCACTCGGCCTTTGACGGGAAGACTGAAGTCTCCACGGCGAGAAGGTCGATTATGTTGCAAGGGAACTTTGCAGCCGGCACTTCGAAAGTCTGCACTCCGTCGAAAACCTGAAGGAAAGTCCTCTCGTCGAGGGCCTTGAGCTGGTCTGACGTTGCGTTTCCAAAGAGGATATTGGAAGCCTGAACGGCGTTCTCGTACTCCTTTTCTCCGTGAACCATCACGGTCACTTCCTTCGCGAGGAGCTTCTGGAGGCTGCGTGCGCCAGGATTTTCAGCGTGAGATGCAATCGCCTCATCGATTTCCTCCTTGGAGAGCATCGTGAAGATTTTGATGTATTTTGCGGCATCCTCATCGCTCACATTGAGCCAGAACTGGTAGAACTGATAAGGCGAAGTTCTCTCAGGGTCGAGCCAGATGTTGCCTTTCTCGGTCTTTCCGAACTTTCCTCCGTCGGCCTTGGTGATAAGCGGGCAGGTGAGCGCATAGGCTTCCTTGCCGAGCATACGGCGGATGAGCTCGGAGCCGGTTGTTATGTTGCCCCACTGGTCCGCGCCGCCCATCTGGAGCGTGCAGCCCTTGTGCTCATAGAGATAGAGGAAATCGTAGCCCTGAAGGAGCTGGTAGGTGAACTCGGTGAAGGACATACCCTCGCGGCTTTCGCTTGAGAGTCTCTTCTTGACGCTGTCCTTCGCCATCATATAGTTGACGGTGATGTGCTTTCCGATGTCACGGGTGAAATCCAGAAAGCTCCATCCCTTCATCCAGTCGTAGTTGTTGACAAGTTCCGCGCAATTCGCTGCGCCGGATTCAAAATCAAGGAAACGGGAAAGCTGCTTTTTGATGCAGGCGACATTGTGGGCGAGAGTCTCCTCGTCCAGAAGATTCCTTTCCTGAGACTTCATTGAAGGGTCTCCAATCATTCCGGTTGCGCCTCCAACGAGAGCGAACGGCTTGTGTCCGCACCTCTGGAAGTGCTTGAGAATCATAATGCTGACCATATGCCCGATGTGCAGCGAATCGGCGGTTGGGTCGATTCCTACGTAGGCGGCGGTAGGGCCTTCCATCAGTTTCTCTTCAGTTCCCGGCATAATGTCCTGGATCATACCTCTCCATTTCAGTTCCTCAACAAAATTCTTCATCGAATGAGTAAATTATATGTTTGTTAATTTTTATATGTTTTTCGTATTTCTCCGCTCTTGGAAAGCGGCAAAGACCGCAAATGTAGCAAATTTATTTTATTATAGCCACTTTGACAACCAGTCGAAGTAGCTCCTGTGCCAGAAAAGCGCGTTCTGCGGCTTCAAAATCCAGTGGTTCTCCCTCGGGAACACAATCAGCTCCGACGGAACTCCCATCATCTGGGCGCAGTTGTAGGCCGCCATACCCTGGTCATACGGCACCCTGAAATCTGTGCCCCCGTGGATAACCAGAAGCGGAGTGTGCCAGTTGCGGATGAGCTTGTGAGGCGAATTCGCATAGTGCCTTTTAGCCGTCGGATTCTCATCCCACGGAGCGCCTCCATTGTCCCAGGTCGGGAACCACATCTCCTCGGTCTCCATATACATCTGCTCCTGATTGAAAATGCCGGCGTGGGCGATGAACGCGTCGTAGGTATTCCCGTGCACTCCGCAGAGGTAATAGACCGAATATCCGCCGTAACTTGCCCCGCAGGCCGCCATCTTGCCGATGTAAGGCTCCTTTTTCATCTGCTGTGCGGCAGTGAGGTAGTCCTGAATGTTCAGACCGCAGTAGTCTCCGGAAATCTGCTCGCACCAAGGCTGTCCGAATGCCGTAGTCCCGCGGCGGTTCGGAAGAATGACCACATAGCCCTGTGAGCACATAAGACGGTAGTTCCAGCGGTAGGACCAGCTCTGGCTCAGCGTTCCCTGAGGGCCTCCGAGGCAGATTTCAATGGCAGGATAGGTCTTGGACGGGTCAAACTCGGGAGGGAACAGCACCCAGGTCAGCATATCCTTTCCGTCAACTGTTTTCATCCAACGGGCTTCCGTGCGGTGTTCCTTAATCTGAGAAAGGATATGCCCGTTTTCGTCGGTTACTTTCGTGTAGGTTTGGGACTCAGGCTCAATGGAGACGATTTCCGTAGGGAAATCCATACTCTCCCAAGTGGCAAGAAGCCTCTGGGTGCCTCCGGTGCGGTCGATGTAGAACGGAGTGCCGAAGTCGTACCACTTGTCCTCGGCGGTTTTGCGGACGATTTCGCAGCTCTCCGAGTCAGCGCACCAGATGGCCTGCAGACCTTCCGCGAGGGCGTTGAACCAGATGTGGCGGGAATCGCTGTCCCAAAGCGGGGAGGCGACGTTGTATTTGAAGTCGGCGGTAAGTTCTTTTATTGATACGGCCTTCATCCCGTCAATTTCTGCAACCATAAGCCGTTGCTTGTCAGCCTCATAGCCGTCCCTCTCCATAGAAATCCAGCAAAGGCGCTTTCCGTCGGGACTCCACGACGGGGTGGTGTCATATCCGCCGTCCATCGGGATTCTCTCGCACTCGCCGCTCTGGACATTGTAGATGTAAATCTCCGTGTCTGTGGAGAATGCGTAGTCCTTTCCTTCCTTTTTGCGGCAGGAGTAGGCAATTCTCACTCCGTCAGGGTTCCAGGAGAGCTCCTCCAGTCCGCTGAACGGCTCTGTCGGGAGTTCGTAAGGCGAAACCCCTCCCTCTTCCGCGCCCTCGCTTCCGAGGATGTCAACGGCCTCTCCAAGACCCTTCTTCCAGTTGAAAGCGGAGACGAAACTGTGAGGGATTTCCTCTGTCCAATGGTCCCAGTGGCGGTACATAAGCGTCTGGGTCTCAAATGCTTCGGCCTTCGGAAGGTCGGAGTAAATCTGCCCCGGGGTCTTCACCCTTCCGGGAACGGAGCTTATGTAGATAACCTTGCTCTGGTCCGGTGAGAATTTGAATTCGCTGATTCCTCCAGGAACGGAGCTCACCTTGTGGCCCTTGCCGAGAGTGCCCTTGCGGGTTACTTTGGCGACATAAATCTGCCCGTCGCAAAGGTAGGCGACCCTTCGGCCGTCAAGGCTCCAGCGCGCGTTGCTGATGCTCCGTCCGCTGCGGGTAGCAAGGACTGCGTTCGAACCGTCTATGTTGCTGATATATAGATTTCTGCAGGAGCGGTTCTGCTCAACTGAGGTGTAAGAAACCCCGTAGAGAAGCCTCCCTCCGTCGGGGGAAACCTGCGGGTCGGAGAGCCTTCCGAGCGAGAGCATAACTTCCGGAGTCATCACTCCGTTCTCCACCTGGATTTCGCTCCTTCCGATAAATCCCTGTTTGTTTTCAGTGTCTTTTGATATTGTTCCCATAGTGATGCAAACTGCGGCTCCGAGGATAATCAGAGCCCAAATTGACGCGATTTTTTTCGTATGCTTGTTCATTGCTGTTTAGTTTTTCGTTATAACACCCGTCCCTGATAGATCTTCGTCACTTTTTCGGCATCGGAGCGAAGCCTCTCGCGCACCTTTGCAGGGGAGAGCACCTCCAATGCGGGACCATATTTCCGAAGTTCGAAGTAGAGGTCGTCGCTGTTCGGGGACACAAAAATAGAAAAATATGTCCATTCTCCGTCCTTTCTGAGCATTTTTTGGCTGTGGTGGAGCGGCAAGTCCGTTATGTATTTCGCCTGCACCCCCTTGCAGCGGAACTCCACCGTGCATCCCTTTTCGCCCTCGCGGGGGATGTAGGTGCCGAATGATGTGGCAAGAAGAGCGCTGAGGTCGAATCCTTCGGGAAAGATGAATGTTTCCCGGCTCCTTTCCAGCGAAACCACCCTGTCGAGAGAGTAGCAGCGAAGGGCATTCCTTTCATTACAGAATCCGTAGAGGTACCACCTGCGTTTGTCCTCCTTGAGCGCGTAAGGCCTCACCGTCAGGCATTCAGGCTCCTCGCTTGAGTATTTACGGTACTGAATCCTGACCACGCGGCTTTCCATCATCGCTTCCATAATGGAGGTGAGGAACTTCTGCCCCGATGGGATGTTTTCCACTTCAATCCTGCCGCTGAGCGATTCCTTTCCCTTTTCAAGGAGCGAATTTACCGTGAAACTGTCTATGAGCCACTGTGCCGCGCCGCCTCCGCTCATCTTGCTGCGGCTGTCGACACGGTAGGTGTTGGTACTGCGGTCGCAGACTATCCCGACGCCGAAAACCTCCTCAATGTCATTCTTGTAATTTATGAAGGTGCGGCGCGTGAGCGTCTCGGAGAACCGTCTTTCGAATTTTGAAGTTATCTCCTCCAGAGTAAGCCCCCCATCGCCCGCGTCCAGCACGGTTTGAAGCAGCCACAAATATTTAGTAATCAGTTCTGAAACCATCGGTAATGTGTGCAGTAATTCGCTGTTATTCCTTAATATGACTTTCTTAAAAAATATGTCTCCCTTAAAAAATGACGTGCCGGGGCAGGGGCTTAGCTTATCTGGCTATAATCCTTGATGCAGTATTTCGCCTTGCGAAGTTCTGCTGCAAGGCTCACATTTTTGCTCAGGGAAAGCGTCGGGTCCTCCTCCAGAAGCGCCATCGCGGCGGAACGTGCCGCAGAAAGAATCGTTCCGTCCTTTGCGAGGGAAGCGATGTTCAACTCTATCGGAAGTCCGCTTTGCTGAGTCCCCTCCAGGTCTCCGGGCCCCCTCATCTTCATATCCTCCTCCGCAATCTCAAACCCGTTTTCGGTTCTGCACATAAGTTCGATTCTGTTCTTGGACTCCTTGCTCATTTTCTGCCCGGTCATAAGGACGCAGTAGGCCTTTTCGCTTCCTCGTCCCACGCGGCCGCGAAGCTGGTGAAGCTGGCTGAGACCGAATCTCTCGGCGCTTTCGATGACCATAACGCTTGCGTTCGGAACATCCACACCCACTTCGATTACGGTCGTTGCCACAAGGATGTCTGCTCTTCCTGCTGCGAAAGCCTCCATATTGAAGTCCTTCTCCTCGTTGTCCAGCTTTCCGTGCACCACCGCAATCCTGTAGGGCGGGAACGGGAAGTATTGCCGGATGGTCTCAATGCCGTTTTCAAGGTTCTGATAGTCAAGCTTTTCGTTTTCGAAAATTATCGGATAGACGATGAATACCTGCCTTCCGGAGGCAATCTCCTGCTTGAGGAAACGGTACATAGCGCTGCGCTTTCCTTCCGTGCCGTGGATGGTCTTGACCGGCTTTCTTCCCGGCGGAAGTTCCTTGATTACGGACACGTCCAGGTCACCGTAGAAGGTCATCGCGAGGGTGCGCGGGATTGGGGTCGCAGTCATAACGAGGATGTGTGGAGGTCTGCCGTCGGTGGTTTTCCCCCAGAGTTTTGACCTCTGCTCCACGCCGAAGCGGTGCTGCTCGTCAACGATGGCAAGCCCGAGCCTGTTGAAAACCACCGTGTCCTCAAGCAGGGCGTGTGTGCCCACGATTATCCCTATGCTGCCGTCTTGGAGGCCGGCGTGAATCTCCCGACGCTCCTTTGTTCGTGTGCTGCCGGTAAGAAGTGCCGAGCGAACTCCTGTGGGGGCGAGATATTTCTGAAGGTTGCGGTAGTGCTGCTGGGCGAGAACCTCGGTCGGGGCCATTATGCAGGCCTGGTAGCCGTTCCCCACTGCAATGAGGGCGCTGAGCACCGCCACAAGCGTTTTCCCGCTGCCCACATCTCCCTGCAGAAGACGGTTCATCTGGTGGCCCGACTTCATATCGTCCCGGATTTCGGTAATCACTTTTTTCTGGTCTCCGGTGAGCGGGAAGGGGAGCGCGGCGTAGCACTTGTTGAACGCTTCGCCCACCTTCGGCATCGGGATGCCGTTGTCGGCACGGCTGCGACGGAACCTCTGCCGCAGGAGCGAAAGCTGAAGCAGAAACAGCTCTTCGAATTTCAGACGGTAGCGCGACCGCTCCAGAGCCTCGGCGTTGTCGGGGAAGTGGACATTTCGGAGGGCGTAGCGAAGGGGTACGAGATTGTATTTTTGGAGTATGTAGTCCGGAAGCGGGTCTTCCTGCAGTCCGAGCGAAACGTTCAGCGCCCCCTGCATTATCTTTCCCATAACTTTGCCGGTGATTCCGCAGTTTTTCAGTTTTTCGCTAGAAGGGTACACGCCCACAAATTTTCCGCCCGGAGTTGGAGAACCTGGAGCTCCGAAGGCACCCGCTGCGGCTCCCGGAGTCCCCTGAACGCCGGAAGCACCCGCCGGGACTCCCGGGGCACTTGGATAGAGCCCCTGGGCGGTCATTCCGCTCTCGGGCTTGTCAATCTCGGGGTGGACGATGCTGTAGCGGCCGTTGTATTCGTTCGGTTTGCCGAAAAAAATGAAAGTACCGCCCGCGGAGAGCTTCTCGTAGGTCCATTTTATTCCTTTGAAAAAGGTCATCTCCATCTCTCCGCTGGAGTCTCTCACCCAAACGCACATCCTCTTCACCCCGTTGAACTTGAAAGAAGCGAGTTTTTCCCTGTCCACGGCGCCCTTGTCAGTATAAACTTCTATCCTTGAGACGTCCGCTATTACCTGAACATACGCAAGGTCTGCCCTCAAGTCCGCAATCCTTGTGAACGAAGTGCGGTCGATGTAGCGGAAGGGGTATATCCGCAGAAGCTCGGAAGCTGTCTTTACGCCCCATTCCGCCTTCAGAGCCTCAGCCCTTCTGGGACCGACTCCCGGCAAAAACTGTATTTCAGTATCGTACTGTGTCATATCTGCAAATTTACGAATTTTTAGTATATTTGCGGGTTATTATAAGTCTATAATATATGGCAGAAGATAAAAAGATAGTAGTCGGCATCACTCAGGGTGATGGAAACGGCATCGGATATGAAGTCATCATCAAAGCGCTTGCGGACGAGAGGATTCTCGATTTCTGCACGCCTGTAATCTATGGCTCGTCAAAGATTTTCGGATTCTACAAAAAGAACATCCACAATCTTGACAAACCTCTCAATACCAATGTGATAACCACAGCCAAAGAGGCCCACGAGAAGCGCATAAACATCGTGAACTGCCTTCCGGACAACGTCTATGTGGAGCCGGGTCAGTCCACTCCCGAGTCTGCAAAATCGGCGATGATTGCGCTCCAAAGGGCGGTTTCCGACATCAAAGCGGGGGACATCGACGTCCTTGTCACCGCACCTTTCAATAAAAGGGCGATGGCTAGCGAAGGCTTCGGGTTCACCGGGCACACGGAGTATCTGGAGAAGGAATTCGGCGTGGATGAAGTTTGTATGTTTATGGTCAGCGACAACCTCAAGGTCGGCGTCGTGACGGGGCATATTCCCCTGAAAGAAGTTTCTACAGCCATCTCCACTGAAAAGATAGTCAGCAAGTTGCGCCTTATGAAGCACTCCCTCGAGAGGGATTTCGGAGTGGAGTCTCCTAAAATCGCTGTGCTTGGACTCAACCCTCACTGCGGAGACGGAGGACTGCTCGGAGAGGAGGAAAAGAACATAATCCTTCCGGCAGTGCAGCAGGCGGTTTCAGAGGGTATCCTTGCTTTCGGACCGTACTCTCCGGACGGCTTCTTCGGAATGGGCAATTACGCCAAATTCGACGCGGTTCTTGCGATGTACCACGACCAGGGACTCATCCCGTTCAAGGCGCTCGCATTCTCCGAGGGCGTGAACTTCACGGCAGGTCTTCCGATTATCCGAACTTCTCCTGACCACGGCACCGCCTACGAGATGGCAGGCCGCGACGAGGCTGACCCTCGTTCTATGATGGCTTCCATCTACACTGCTATGGACGTGTTCAAGAGGCAGAAGGAGTACGACAAGCTTATCGCCGGCAAGCTCAAAGTCAAGATGCCTGACACCGAGATTAAGCCTCGCGGCGGTCGTGTCATTGAATAACGGGGCGAAGAAAAGGCGGATATGGCTGATTCATCTAACAGTTCGGCTTCGCAGAGGCCTCCCATATACCTTTATACTGACGGGGCTTCAAGCGGAAATCCCGGTCCCGGGGGATATGGCATAGTGCTTCGCTGCGGCTCCTACTCAAAGGAAATGAGCGGGGGATTTTCTCTTACCACCAATAACCGTATGGAACTCCTTGCTGTAATAAAGGGCTTGGAGGCCATCAAGTGGTGTCCCGCGGAGGTTCACGTCGTGAGCGACTCATCCTATGTCGTCAACGCCATAAATCAGGGCTGGCTTCGTTCGTGGAAGGCGAAAGGCTTTGCGAAAAAGAAGAATCCGGACCTCTGGATGCGTCTGGACTCGCTTCTTTCCCTCCATAATGTTACATTCCATTGGATTAAAGGTCACGCCGGACATCCGGAAAACGAGCGTTGCGACTCCCTTGCCGTGGCTGCCGGAGCCGGAGCTGTGGCAGCCGGGAAAATTCTGCCCCAGGATCCCGGGTATAACCCCTCTGAGGAGTGAGCCATTTTCGTATATACCGAATTTTTACTAAATTTGTAGGATTTTGAAAATCAGGGAACTTTGTTCTCTCGCTCAGAAAAGTAATTAGAAATAAAAATAACACACAATATGTCACTTGCTGATATTTTCAAAAAACTGTTCGGAACTAAGGCCGATAGGGATATGAAGGCAATCAAACCGCTGCTGGACAAGGTTTTGGCGGCATACGCGGAGATTGATACGCTTTCAAACGATGAACTTAGGGCTCGAACCGCGGAGCTTCGCGCTCTGATTTCCTCCCGCATCGCTGACGACGAAAAGAGAATCGCCGAGATTAAAGCCCAGCTTGACGGAGACCTTCCTGTAGACGAAAAAGAAAAACTTGCGACCGAGTCAGACAAACTCACAAAGAAAGTGGACGAGGACATCGAAGCCGCTCTGAATGAGATTCTTCCTCAGGCTTTCGCCATTATGAAATCCACTGCCCGCCGCTTCGCCCAGAACGCCGAAGTGGAGGTCACGGCTAACGACTTCGACCGCTCCCTTGCGGCTTCTCACGATTTCGTCGAGATACGCCCCGGAAAGGACGGCGAGCCGGATAAGGCAGTCTGGTTCAACTGTTGGACCGCAGGCGGCAACAAGACCACCTGGGATATGGTCCACTATGACGTGCAGCTCATCGGCGGCATAGTTCTCCATCAGGGAAAAATCGCCGAGATGGCAACCGGTGAGGGTAAGACCCTCGTGGCAACTCTCCCTGTGTTCCTCAATGCCCTTGCAGGCAAGGGAGTGCACGTTGTCACAGTCAACGACTACCTCTCCAAGCGTGACTCCGAGTGGATGGGACCTCTGTATATGTTCCACGGTCTGAGTGTCGACTGCATCGACAAGCACGAACCGAACTCTGACGCCCGCCGAAAGGCCTACAACTGCGACATCACCTTCGGAACCAACAACGAATTCGGTTTCGACTACCTTCGAGACAATATGGCGTTCAGCCAGCAGGACCTCGTGCAGAGAAAGCACCATTACGCAATCGTCGATGAGGTGGACTCAGTGCTCATTGACGACGCGAGGACTCCGCTCATCATTTCCGGACCTGTGGAAAAGGGTGATGACCAGCAGTTCGCCCAGTACAAGCCGTACGTCGAGAATCTCTACAACAAGCAGAGAGCTCTCGTGACGACAATTCTCAACGACGCAAAGCGTCTTATCGGCGAGGGCAACGAAAAAGAGGGAGGAGTGCTCCTGTACCGTGCCTACAAGGGATATCCTAAGTATCGTCCGCTCATCAAGTTCCTCAGCGAACCGGGTATGAAGCAGCTGATGCAGAAGGTGGAGAACTACTATATGCAGGACAACGAGAAGGAGATGCCATACATCACCGACCCGCTCTACTTCGTCATCAACGAGAAACAGAACACCGTGGATATGACCGACAAGGGCCGCGACCTTCTCACACAGAGCGTGAGCGACGAGAATTTCTTCGTCCTCCCGGATGTCGGCTCCACCCTTGCTGAAATAGAGAAAACCACCACCGACCCTGCTGAGAAGCGTCAGAAAAAGGACGAACTTATGGCAGATTTCGCCCTCAAGAGCGAAAGGGTTCACACCGTGATCCAGCTTCTGAAGGCTTACACTATGTTCGAACTCAATGTGGACTACATCATCTCCGAGGACGGCAAAATCAAAATCGTGGATGAGCAGACCGGCCGTATTATGGAGGGCCGCCGCTGGAGCGACGGACTTCACCAGGCTGTTGAGGCGAAGGAGAACGTGAAAGTGGAGGCCGCCACACAGACCTTCGCTACAATCACGCTTCAGAACTACTTCCGTATGTATCACAAGCTTGCCGGTATGACCGGTACCGCAGAGACCGAGGCCGGTGAGTTCTGGAGCATCTACAAACTGGATGTTGTCGTAATCCCTACGAACAAGCCGGTCATCCGTGTGGACCACAACGACTTGATATACAAGACAAAGAAGGCTAAATACGACGCCGTAATCGAGAAAGTCGTAGAACTCAAGGAGCAGGGCCGTCCGGTCCTCGTGGGTACGACCGATGTGGACACTTCCGAGCTTCTTGAAAGGATGTTCCGCCGCCGCGGCATCAAGGCTCAGGTCCTCAACGCAAAGCAGCACGCCCGTGAGGCCGAAGTCGTTGCTCAGGCAGGACAGAGCAGCACGGTTACAATCGCCACCAATATGGCGGGCCGTGGTACGGATATCAAGCTTTCTCCAGAGGTGAAAGCCGCCGGAGGACTTGCAATCATCGGCACCGAGAGGCACGACAGCCGTCGCGTTGACCGTCAGCTCCGAGGCCGTGCCGGACGTCAGGGAGACCCGGGTTCATCCATCTTCTTCATCTCATTGGAGGACAAACTGATGAGGCTTTTCGGTTCCGAGAGGATAGCGAAGGTCGTTGATAACCTCGGAATGGCAGACAATGAGGCACTTGAGTCCTCAATGCTCTCAAGTTCAATCGAGAAGGCTCAGAAGAAGGTTGAGGAGAACAACTTCGGCATCCGTAAGAGAACCCTCGAATACGACGACGTGATGAACTCCCAGCGTGAGGTCATCTACACCAAGAGGCGCAACGCCCTTTCCGGTGAGAGGATTGAGATTGACATTATGAATATGATGCAGGACTCTGCCGCAATTCTCGCCGAGAAAGCCGAGAATATGACATACGACGCTTTCGTTGAGTATGTGATGGCAACTCTCTCCCTTGACCTTGACTTCGATGAGGAGTTCTTCAATAAAGCTAACGCCGAGAAACTTTCTGAACATCTTTTCCAGACAATGCAGGAGACCTATAACCGCCGTCTCGAGGCAATGGTTCAGAAGGCTCTCCCTATCATCCGACAGGTCTATGAGGCTCAGGGCAACCGCTACGTCAACATCGCCATCCCGATTACCGACGGTCGCCGTATGCTGAATCTTACTGTGAACCTCCAGAAGGCCTACGAGAACAACGGAAAGGAAATCGGAAAGGCCCTCTCCAAGACAATCGTTCTCTTCGAAATCGACCGCCACTGGAAGGAACACCTGCGCGATATGGACGACCTCAAGCAGTCAGTTCAGAACGCATCCTACGAGCAGAAGGACCCGCTCCTTGTCTACAAGTTCGAGAGTTTCAACCTCTTCAGCGAGATGCTCGAGAACCTCAACCAGGACGCTCTCTCCTTCCTTCTCAGAGCCGGAATCGCTCTTCGTGAAGAGGCTCCCCGTCAGGCCGAGGCCCCAAGGAAACCGGATATGAGCCGTATGACTACAAGCCGCTCCGACCTTGTCACCAACGGCGGACAGCCTGGCCCGAAGATGCCGGTGAAGGTGGAGAAGACAGTGGGACGAAATGACCCTTGCCCTTGCGGGTCCGGTAAGAAATACAAGAACTGCCACGGTAAGGCAGAGTAACGGACGCGTTGGACTGCGTTGTGCTAATGATTTTTATGTAACTGATTATCACGTAATTAATATGGCAAATAAGGAAATTCCTGTTGGTAATATCAATTTGGTGAGCCGGATTTCGGACGGCACCATTTTCAAGGGAGATATAGAGTCAAAGTCGGACATTCGCATTGACGGCACGTTTGAGGGAAAAATCTCGACAGCGGGCAGGGTAGTGGTAGGCGAAGGCGCCCTCGTGAAAGGCGAAGTCGTTTGCGAGAACGCCGACATCTTCGGACACTTCGACGGAACACTCCAGGTTCGAGACACCCTCTCGCTCAAGAGCGCTTGCTCAGTGAAAGGAGACCTCGAAATCGCGAAGCTCTCCGTTGAACTTGGCGCTGCCTTTGACGGAACCTGCAAAATGCTAAAAAAAGAGGCTTCAGCGCCCCTTTCGGCATCCTCAGCAAAGGCTCAGGCAAAATAATGAATGAAAGAACGGAAGGAACTCGCTTCCGTCTTTTTGTAAAGAACTGTTAATAAATCTGATGGATATGAAAAAGATGTCTTTATTCTTAGCATCTGTGCTGGTGATGTTCTCTGCTCTTTCTTGTGAAAAAGAGGGTCGCGTACCACATAATAATACCGAGCCGAATCCCGAACCGGACCCGGTCGTCCCGACTGTAGAAGAGTGGGATGCAGAGGAGGCTTTGGGCTATTTTCGCGGAATCGGCACAGACGATGAGGCTGGTTGCGACATATATAATCTCGTTCTCACAACTTCCGGCGTGGAGGTGACAGATAACGGCTTTGCCGGCGTCGGTGTTGCAGTGCTTTTGGATATGAATACCCCGTCCAACGGCGGAGACCCGATGCGTCTGATGCCTGGAAATTATGTCCTGTTTTCAGACCAGCTTTCAGTAATAGACTACTGTTTTTATCCGGGAAGTGAAGAGAACAATGAAGTGACTGCTTCATATCTTTACTATCGCGCGTCCGAGACCGTTCCCGGAGTGTATTATCCGATTACCGACGGTACGCTCAGTATCTCAACATCTGGTGCCGGATACACCATTGATGCGGACTTCGTAACGTCTGCGGGCACATTCCCAATCAACTACACCGGTCCTATCGATTTTAGCGACGTAAGTTCTGACGAAGACGGTGATGGTGGAGAAGACGGCGATGATGGTGACGAAGACGATACAAGCAATTATAAGAAAGTTACTCTCACCGGCTTGAACCAGGGATATGCCTACTATTGCGGTCAACCTTGGGACGTTTCGGTTGACGATTACTCTGACTGGATGCTCTATATCTGCGATAAACAGGACATTGACTTCTATTCCGATTCATACCTCCAAATTGAACTCTTCACAGCAAAGGCAGACTCTACAATCGTTCCTGACGGTACGTATAAATGCCTCAAGGCCGTTACAGACGATACTGTGAAACCTTTCACGATGGTTCCTGGTCTTACGGATGCCGATAATTACTGCATAGGCACCTGGTATTTTGGTGAAACAGATTCGGAGTATTACGGTCCGACATCCGGAAGCGCAGTGATTTCATACAAAGATGGTGAGTATAAGATATTCTTCCAGGTCGCTGATTCCTATGAGTCGGTGACTATCACAGCTGACATCACAGCAAAACTCGAGTATCATAATGACTCTGACGGCGGCTCAAGCCAGATTTCATCTGTTCGCCCAACCCTTCCGCTTCAGATGCAGAAATATGCCCGCAAGATGATGATGCCGCGTGCAGTGGCAAAGCGTCCGCAGGCAAAATCTACCCCGGCGTTCGTAAAGCAGGCTTCCGCTGCAAGACGCTAAGCGCTTGGGAATAAGGCTAATCGATTAAGAAAAATCCGAAGTCTCCGAAAAAGACTTCGGATTTTTATTTTCATAAATCAAAAATAAAATCCTATCTTTGCCCCCGCTAAGTCAAGAGGCGAACTCATTAAGCGGTATCCTTGTGGTGATTGAATCGCGACTATGCCCCAGGCGCTTGAGCGCCGTGCGGAGTCTTTGAAGGGTGAGGTTTGTGTTGATAGGGAAGATGGAGCAC